>CAZEOR010000409.1:0-3053 GCA_964513695.1 uncultured Thiobacillus sp. | reverse complement strand
CAGCAATAGCCATGAGTGTCGGGAAGACGGCGTAGGAAAGATAGATAAACTTGGCTTGGGGGACGAGCAGGGTCAGGGCTTGGACAATCAATGCGCTTACACCGAGATAGCTTAATCCATGCCCCAAGGTGCCAAGTGATGTTGAGTTGGGGTCATTGCCACGCAATTCGCGGATGTTTCGCCATAAAAACCAAATCCAAGCCATATCCCTGAATAGCTCGGCAAGCGCGACCAATTCCCGACCGGTCTGGAACAAGGTGCGTAACGCTTCCAAGGCTGCCCAAAGTGCAGTGGCCGCAGCCGGGATATCTAGACGGAATGCATTTGACACCAAATGACGATGTGTCAGGAACCATGCCGCAGCTAATAGGGCGTATGCTGCCGCGCCCAGTCCATAGCTCGCCGCGGCGACCAGCATGTTAACGAACCCCTTTGCCCAACACGACGACTTGGGTGGTTTGCAGCAGGATCATGAGGTCAAGGAATAGGCTGTGGTTCTTGACGTAATAGAGATCGTATTGGAGCTTGTTCATGGCATCTTCCACGCTGGCGCCATAGGGAAACTTGACCTGCGCCCAGCCGGTGATTCCCGGTTTGACACTGTGGCGAGCGTGATAATAAGGAATCTGGGCAGCGAGTTCGTTGACGAAATAGGGCCGCTCCGGGCGCGGACCAACGAAACTCATGTGCCCGAGAAACACATTCATGACCTGCGGCAATTCATCAATTCGCGTGCGTCGGATGAATTTTCCCACACGGGTCGTCCGGTCATCCTTTTGCCGAGCCCAGACGGGAAGCCCGTCCTTTTCCGCATCGGTGAACATGCTGCGGAATTTATAGATCGTGAAGGGTTTGCCGAATTGGCCAACCCGCTCCTGTGTATAAAAGATTGATCCTTTGCTCTCCATCCTTATGAGCAAGGCGGTGAGGATCATGATGGGTGTGAATAGCAACAGGAATGAGCCGCTGACAAGCAGATCGAATAGCCGTTTGACTACATCGCGTGCTGACCCCGTGGTGAAACCCTCGGCAAAAATCATCCAACTGGCATTGATGGCCTCCAAGGGGAGGATGCCAGTCTGGCGTTCGAAAAATGCGGGCAGATCCAGGATTTGAAGTCCGCGTAGTTTGCATTCCAACAGCTCTGACATGGGCAGGCCCCCGCCCCGTCTTTCCCTCACTGCTACAACGATTTCCTCGACGCTTCTGCGGGTGGCGATATCGAATATCGATCCGGCCTCATCAATGACCCGCTGATGCGGGACATAGCTATGGACTGCGCCAAGTGGCAGATAACCGACAATATTGAGTCCCTGGGCTTCACCTGAGGCAACAAGTTCCTCGATTTTCGCCGCTCGGCTTCCTGTGCCTAAAACTAGAACACGTTTCTTGAAAAGGTCGGTCTTGTCCCATTCCATGAACAACAGGCGAATCAGTACAGCAGTGAGGCTGGCCATAACCAGCCCGGCGATATATTCGCCGCCAACGGGGAATACCGCAGGCAGAATGCTGGCACCCAACGCGATGACGCCGGCTGAAACAAGAAGGCTACCCGCAATACGCAACAGCAAACTACCCAGCCCCTTCGTCCATTCCCAGTCATAGAGACCGACGGTTGAGTTGAGTAGTGTGAGAATGGAGGCGAACAACCAAGGTTTGTAAGTGGCTTCAAGCCCGGATTGCGGGGGTATAAGGCTCCCATACCGGTCGGCTGCGAATCCGCTTATGTAATAGAAAATCAGGAATTCCACTACGGTGAGCAGCAACATGCTCAGTGGAATGTAGTGGCGAAAGAATCGGATCATGGTGGCCGTTTGGGGTTTTGCGTTTTCGATATCGGCGAAGCTCGGTGTGGATTGTAGCTTGACCCAAAGACCGCTTTATTCGCCGGGATGCGACAGTTTTGCCAGCTGCGCCAAACTTAGGCGTGGCCGCGTTCCGTTCTGTGCGAAGTGGTTTTCGGCAGAAATCAGCCGGACTTGAACGTCCGCGGGTTCCGCATACAGCAGATAGGCCATTCGGCCTCCGCGATCCTGAATTTTGAACTCGATACCCTGATTGACCAGGAACTGTTCGAAATCCTTGCTGGAATCCGCGGTGATCTCCAGTTCGATCAGGCTATGTTCGGATACCGCGCCGATTGCAACTGCGCCGGTGAGAGAGGGGGCGAATCTGTGAAAAACCCGCATCACGGCGATGGCCTGCTCCCGAAGCGCGGCCAGAATGGTCGCCTGCTCTTCGGGGTCGTATAAATCCTGACGTTGAATAAGAGCTGAGTCGACTTCTTCGTTACTGGGAAGGCCTTGTGCATCCGGGATGCCAAGATGACGAGCGGCCTTGCGCTTCGCCAAGTTGTAATCCTGGATGCCATGTTCGGAAATGTACTGGGCTGCGAGGTCGGCGATACGGGCTCGTGCGTGACGTGAACGTGCGTCCCGTGAGGACATATTTAATTGAACACAGACAATGGATCAGGGGCGCGCTGGCCGCCACCGGGTGAAAGTTCCTGGAAAAAGAATTCAGGAACGCCGTTGCCAACTGGGACTGGGACACCCGTACGAGGATCCACGTTGGAGACGACGATTCCCTCAGGCATAGCGTTAGGCATTTCTGGGGTTGTTCGCAGGACTTCGCCCATATAGCGCACCCAGATTGGCAAGGCGGTTCCCCCGCCGGTTTCCCCGGAGCCAAGTGGACGCGGTTGGTCGTATCCCATCCAGGCTACCGCTACCCGTGTAGCCTGAAAACCCGCGAACCATGCGTCGTGATGTTCATTGGTTGTGCCCGTTTTTCCGGCCAGATCGCCTCTGCCCAGCTTCAAAGCGCCAGTTGCGGTGCCACGCCGGATCACATCCTGCATAAGGCTGGTGGTCAAGAACGCATTGCGCGCATCAATGGCAGGACTGGAAGCTGGAGCAGAAAAATTCTCCAGCACCCGGCCGTCCTTGTCTGTGACCTTGAGCAAATGCCACGGGACGACACGTTGCCCGCCATTGGCAAATACGGCATAGGCGGAGGCGAGTGAGAGAGGAGTGACTTCCCCTGCCCCCAAC
>CAZEOR010000408.1:0-3064 GCA_964513695.1 uncultured Thiobacillus sp. | reverse complement strand
AACTGGGTGGACAACACCGGCGACAAAAACTCCGCCGAAGCCACCATCGGCTGATCAATAAATCCAAGGGCCGGCACAGCCCGGCCCACGTATTTCTCATTTTTGGAGGACGGCATGAAGAAATTGCTTGTTGCCCTGGCTGGTCTGGGCGTTCTGATGGGTGCGGTCGCCGCCAATGCCGGCCCCGAAGAAGACCGCATGAAATTGGTCAACCATTTCAAGAAGCAGTATCCCGACATCAAGTTCGAGCAATACATCGATGGCGCCCTGGCTTTCGATCCGGATTCCATGGCCCAGTACAAGAGCATCATGGAATTCCCCCCTTATTCCGGCGAGCTGGACAAGGGCGAGAAGCTCAGGAAGACCCCGCTGAAGAGCGGCAAGACCTACGCCAGTTGCTTCCCCAACGAAGGCAAGATGATCGCCGGCAACTACCCGATGTTCGACAACGCCAAAGGCAAGGTGGTGACGCTGGAAGACGCCATCAACGCCTGCCGCGTGGCCAATGGCGAAGAGGCCTGGGCTTTCGGCGATCCCAAGACCATGGGCTTGTTGACCGCCTACATGCGCACCCTGTCGGATGGCATGAAGATGAACATCAAGGTGGAAGGCGAGGGCGCAATGAAGGCCTACGAAGACGGCAAGAAGACCTTCTACAGCCGCGCCGGCCAGTTCAACTTCTCCTGCGCCAGTTGCCACGTGGACAACGCCGGCAACCGCTTGCGTTCCGAGATTCTGTCTCCCGCCATCGGCCAGGCCACCTACTGGCCCGTGTTTCGCGGCGGTGATCAGCTGACCACCCTGCAGAAGCGCTACGAAGGTTGCCACCGCAATGTCCGTCAGGTGCCTGACAAGGCTGGCGGTACACGCTACAACAACCTGGAGTACTTCCACTCCTACATCAGCAACGGCCTGCCATTGCAGTCGTCCGTGTTCCGGAAGTAATTCCACTGGGCTGTTCAAGAAAATCCGGGCTTGAATGCCCGGATTTTCATTTGAGAGATGTCCGACGAGTTCACGATTTCACGAGTTCACTAGTTCAATTCGCCCGCTGAATTGGGCCATCGTTACCATTTACCGAAGCCGGGCCAGTGGCAAGAATGCCGTCTGCCCACGCCAATCCAGGAGAACACCGTCATGTCCATGAATCGCCGCGAATTCCTCCAGATCCTCGCCGCCGCCAGCGCCGCCGGCTTCGCCCTGGACAGCCGCCAGGTTCTGGCCGGCAACGCGCCCGCCAACTATTACGACCTGCCCACTTTCGGCAACGTGTCGCTCATGCACATGACCGACTGCCATGCCCAGCTGAAGCCCATCTGGTTCCGCGAGCCCAACGTCAACCTGGGCGTGGGCGAGTCCGTCGGCAAGGTGCCCCATCTGGTGGGCGAGCATCTGCTCAAGGCCTACAACATCAAGCCGGGCGGCATCGACGCCCACGCCTTCACCTACATCGACTTCTCCGCCGCCGCCAAGACCTACGGCAAGGTGGGCGGCTTCGCCCACCTTAAGACCCTGGTGGACAAGGTGCGCGCCTCCCGCCCCGGCTCCCTGCTGCTGGATGGCGGCGACACCTGGCAAGGCTCCGCCACCGCCCTGTGGACCAATGCCCAGGACATGGTGGACGCCTGTATCGCCCTCGGCGTGGACGTCATGACCCCCCACTGGGAAATGACCTACGGCGCCCAGCGCGTGCAGGAGATCGTCAACAATGACTTCAAGAAGGCCGGCGTCGACTTCGTCGCCCAGAACGTGGTCACCAACGACTTCGGCGACCAGGTCTTCAAGCCCTACGTCATCCGCAACATCAACGGCATCCAGGTCGCCATCATCGGCCAGGCCTTCCCCTACACCCCCATTGCCAATCCGCGCTGGATGGTGCCCGACTGGTCCTTCGGCATCCGTGACGACTCCATGCAGAAATTCGTCGACGAGGCGCGCGGCAAGGGCGCCCAGGTCGTCGTCGTGCTGTCCCACAACGGCATGGACGTGGACCTGAAACTGGCCAGCCGCGTTACCGGCATCGACGCCATCTTCGGCGGCCACACCCACGACGGCGTGCCCCAGCCCATCCAGGTCAAGAACGCCAAGGGCGTCACCCTGGTCACCAACGCCGGCTCCAACGGCAAGTTCCTCGGCGTCATGGACTTCGACGTCAAGGGCGGCAAGGTCCAGGGCTGGAAGTACCGCCTGGTGCCGGTGTTCTCCAACCTGCTGGCCGCCGACGCCAAGATGGACGCGCTCATCACCAAGATCCGCGCCCCCTTCGAGTCCAAGCTGAACGAGAAGCTGGCCGTCACCGAAGACCTGCTCTACCGCCGTGGCAACTTCAACGGCACCTACGACCAGATGATCTGCGACGCGCTGATGAAGGTGAAGGGCGCCGACGCCGCCTTCTCCCCGGGCTTCCGCTGGGGCACCAGCCTGTTGCCTGGCGACGTGATCACCATGGAGCAGATGATGGACCAGGTGGCCATCACCTACCCGGCCACCACGCTGAACACCATGACCGGCGAGACCATCAAGACCATCATGGAAGACGTCTGCGACAACCTGTTCAACGCCGACCCCTACTACCAGCAGGGCGGCGACATGGTGCGCGTGGGCGGCATCCAGTACAGCGTCACGCCCAACAACACCATCGGCAAGCGCATCGGCGACATGACCCTGCGCGGCAAGCCGGTGGAAGCCAACAAGACCTACAAGGTCGCCGGCTGGGCCCCCGTGGGCGAGGGCGTCAAGGGCACCCCGATCTGGGAAGTGGTGGCCGAATACCTGCGCGACGTGAAGGTGGTCAAGCAGGTCAAGCTCAACCAGCCCAAGGTCATCGGCATGGGCAACAACCCGGGCATGATTCTCTGACCCGCGTTGGTCACCCATGAAAAAGGGGGCGCGAGCCCCCTTTTTCTTTGGCGGCCGCCGCAAGCGGATGAGCTTCCTCCACGCTTGCCCGGCCTTCATGGAAAATCCGGGAATCTCATCTGTCCCCTTTCCCGACCGACATGACCCCCAACACCCTCCGCGCCCGCCTGGAGCTGATCGAGAACCCCAGCGTGGGCGATTGGGT
>CAZEOR010000407.1:0-3079 GCA_964513695.1 uncultured Thiobacillus sp. | reverse complement strand
GGGTCGGCATGGCGAGTATCGCCATCCAGGGCCACCGCGGCGGCGGCTTCCACCGCGGCAGGGTGGCTCATGGCGTGGCCGCCCTGCGCTGCAGCGTTGGCGGTTTCCTCGACCGGGCCTACCTCGATCTGTTGGCCGCGGTCATCCCATTCCTGGGCCTGGGTGGCGGTCATGTAGTGCTTGCGCTCGCGGCCCAGCTCGGGCACGTAACCCATGCGGGTGTGGATCTGGCCGTGCTTGACGGCGCTAGCCAGGTAGGGGTCGATGTTCTTGGCGACGACGCCCGCCTTTTCCGCCAGGTCGGCGGCGATGATGGGACCGTGGGCAATGATGAGTTTGATCAGGCGGCTGCCATGGGTGTCGGGTTCGGTGGGATGGGGCACGGCAAGGGGCTCCTTTTTGTTTCCGGTGAGGGCGGGGGTTTTGCGGCCGGTGGGCCAGTAAACGTCTTGGGTGATGCCGCCACGAGTGATGCGGGCGGTGGATAACAGGCGCTGGGTGGTCATGGTTTCCAAAGCCACGGCCATTTCTCCCGTTTCGATGCGGCCTTTTTTGCAGACGGCGGAATAGATATCGCTGTCCCGCATGGGGGCCTGGGGCGTGGACTTGGTGACGATGGCCAGGATGCGGTCGGGAAGGCTCATTCGGCCCCCATGCGTCGCCAGATGTGGCCGGGCAACGGGGCGCCGACGCCGCCCTGGCGAAACAAATTGATGCGCCAGGCGCGGTAGATGGCGCCCTTGATGCGGGCCAGGTGGATCAGCTCGGGGCGCATGTCAGTCCTCCGTGTAGCGTTTGACGATGCCGCCCACGTCCACCATATCGCCCAGGGGTTCGCCTTCCTGGGCGGTGGTGCCGCTGAGGATAGTCTTGGGTCCGTGCTCGTCTTCCTGTTGATTCATGCGGGCCATAAGCGCCATGGCGGCGAGAAAGATCAGGAGCAGGGCGGCGATGCTGGCCAGACCGGTAAGCAGGTCGATCATGCTGCCTCCCGTGCGGTGCGGATGTTGAGGCGGCGCCAGCCGGGCCGGCCGATGGGGGCCAGGATGATTTTGTTGCGCTCCGTAAGCCAGATCCCGGCGCCGGCCGCATGGGCCTGGCGGACCGCGTCGGACACGCGGGTTTTGCCGGGCAAAATGGTGTAGGTGGGGTAGAGGGTGTTCATGCGGCCTCCTGCAGCACGGGCCGGATGACGATGCGTTCCGGGGTGATGGGGATCTCGGCCAGGTAGGATTTTTTGCAGCGGCCCCGGCTGAAGCACCGGTATTCGTGCGCCAGGTGCTCCATGCGGGCGCCGAAGTCGCGGCGGCCGGTGAGCTGGTTCAGCCACTCGTGCACTTCCCGTCGACAGTAGGCGGCATCGTCATGGATCACGTCCATCGCGGCGGCAAGGTGGGCCGGGTCCAGGCCGCGCAACTGCGTCAAATCCAGCGGAAAGCGCTGGCCGTTGTACAAGCCCAACAGCACGCCAGCCGCTACTCGAGCGCCCGAGGTGCCGACGTGCATCTGGGTGGTGTTCCAGAGGGTGATGAGTGCTTGGGTGTTCATACGCGACTCCCGTTTCCGCCCGGCACCGTGCCAGGCCTGCTGTCGGCGACTGGGATGTTTGGGGTGCGCCCGCTCGGGGTGGCCATCCGGTTGCCTGCCTACCGCGCTTCGCGGGCCTGTCACACCGGGCTGATGGCCTGAGCCTGCCGGGGTGAGGGTGTCCGCTGGGGCGGTGGGGTGATGTATATTAGGCAACGCCTAAACAGCATGTCAATAGGCGATGCCTAATTATTTCAGGCACAATTTAGTTACGCTCATGTGGGCGTGGTCAGCATGCGACATGTTTGATGGCTGAGCATTGTTAGGCAATTCCTATTGACATGCCAGTTAGGCGACGCCTAAGATCACGGCATGAATCTGAAAACATATCTGTCGGAAAAGCGCGGGCGGGCCGTAAAACTGGCGAAGGCGTTGTCCGTAACGCCTGTGACCGTACATGGCTGGGTAAATGAACGTGTCCCGGCCGAGCGTTGCCCCGCCATCGAACGCGCCACCGCCGGCCAGGTGAAGTGCGAAGACCTGCGTCCCGACGTGGACTGGGCCGTGCTCCGCTGTCGCTGCAACGACGAAACCGCCCACGATGAGCATGGTCCGCGCGAACACGAACTCCAGGAGGCCGCATGACCACCCGCCTAGACCGTTTCGCCGTGTGGTTTCTGGGAAGCGGATTGCTGGGCTTTGTACTGTGGTCGACCCGCGGGGTTAGGGAACCGCTTGCCAGGCTGGCCATGTTGCGCCTGGCGCTTGCCGTGGGTGAGCGGGTGTGGTCGCTCCTCCAGTCTATCGCGGGTCGGACCCCCGCCCAGACCTCCCTGAGCGCTTCACGGCGCTTTTTGCCTGGCCCTTCGCGGGCCGGGCTTTTTTCTTCATGCCCCTGGCAGGCGGGAATCAGTCTGCTCATACGCACTCCTTGCGTTCTCCTCAAGCCGTTTTGGCTCCCGGCCAGCGTATCGGCCGGGCTTCTTTATTCAGGCTAGGGGCACGCGCTCCGGGCCGAACCGTTTGATTGAGTCAGCCATGAACATCCACGACGCCGCCCATGCCACGGTCCACGATTACCCGGGAGGGGCGGCCAGCCTGGCGCCGCGCCTGGGGATGGTGCAGGCCGTGCTGAATTCGAAGGTGAACCCGAACACGCATACGCATCATCTGACGCTGGCGGAGGCGATGCGGATCATGGCGATGACGGGGGATCACCGCATATTGCGGGCCCAGTGCGAGGAGCTGGGTTATCTGCCGCCGATTCCGCGCGTGACGGCGGAAATTTCCGACCTGGCGCTGTTGGAGACCTATACGCGGCTGATGGCGGAGCTGGGGGAGTTTTCCCAGGGCTTCCACGAGGCGTTGACGGATGGGCGCATTACAAAGCGGGAGATCGATGAGCTGGAACGGGAGATGCTGGATTTCTTCCGGGCGGGGGAGGAGTTGCTGAGCCGGGCTCGGCAGATTTCCGAGGGCTAGGCGATGGCCGCGTCCTGGGCCGATGTGCGCCATCAGGCGCTGCGCTGCAAGTATCTGCGGGACCCGGACG
>CAZEOR010000406.1:0-3086 GCA_964513695.1 uncultured Thiobacillus sp. | reverse complement strand
GGACAGGGCGAAATAACCCGGATCGGAAATGGTGTCGCTCGGCTTGCGTACGCCCAGCTCAACTCCGGCCAGGCCCATGAAGGGCTTGATGGTGGACCCGGGCGGATAGACGCCGCGCAGAGCCCGGTTGATAAGTGGACGGTCGAGGGAATCGTTGAGTTCCTTCCAGGTGGCGCTGTCGATACCGTCCACGAACAGGTTCGGGTCGAAGCCGGGCTTGGAAACCAGGGCCAGCACGCCGCCGTTGCGCGGGTCCAGCGCCACCAGGGCGCCCCGGTAGTCGCCGAACATCTTTTCCGCCACTTGCTGGAGCTTTGCATCCAGGTGCAGGTAGATGTTGTAGCCGGCCACCGGCGCAGTGCGGGACAGCAGGCGCACGGCCCGGCCGCCGGAGTCGGTTTCCACCTTCTCGATACCCGTGCGTCCGTGCAGCCAAGGTTCATAACGGGCTTCGATGCCGAGCTTGCCAATGTGGTCAGTGCCCTTGTAGTTGGCGTCCAGCCCGGCTTCTTCCAGGCGCTCCTGGTCTTTCTCGCCGATCCGACCGATATAGCCGATCACGTGGGAAAAACCGGCGCCAAAGGGATATTGGCGGAACTGGCGCGCCTTCACTTCCACGCCGGGAAAACGGTAACGGTTCACCGCGAAACGGGCGGCCTCGACTTCGTTGAGGAGGTTGCGGATGGGGATGCTCTCGAAGTTCTTGCTTTCCGCCAGGAGTTTTTTGAAACGTTTCCGGTCGCCCGCTTCGATGGCGACGATCTCAGCCAGCCGGTCGATGGTCTCGTCCAGCTTGCCGGCCTTGGATGGCGTGATTTCCAGGGTGTAGGCGGAGAAGTTGTGGGCCAAGACCATGTTCTGCCGGTCATAGATCACGCCGCGCGAAGGGGGGGCCGGAACCAGGGAGATGCGGTTGTTCTCGGCCAGGGCGTGGTAGTGGTCGTACTGGACCAGTTGCAGCCAGACGAATCGGGAAAACAAGGTCAGGAACAGCAGCGCGGCAATGACGCCGGCAATTTCCATGCGGCGCCGGTAACGCAGGAACTCGACTTCCGGATTGATGAGGCGAAGCGTGCTCACGGACGATTTTGCGTGGGAAGCGCGGGACGTCCGGTGATCCGGTCCACCAGCAAAGCCAGGGGCAGCCAGAGCAGGCTGGCGATCAGGCCGGATGCAAGCCAGCGCCAGTCCGCTTCGCCAAGGCCCATCATCAACCCCAGGGTCAGCACCAGGACTTCCTTGGCGAGCAGGATGGGCGCCACTTGCAGGCTCTGGCGCGGTGCGTCGAAACCTTCCAGGCGGCGTTGGACCAACAGCGCGATGAAGGTGGCGACACAGTAGGCCAGGGCATTCAGCCCCATGAGCACGCCGCGCGCCACGTCGGTCACCAGCCCCAGCGTAAAGGCGGCGCCCAGGCCGGCCAGGCGGGGCGCGCGGATATTCCAGTAGAGCAGGGCCATGAGAGTGAAGTCCGGCACCAGCCAGCGGATCTGGTCCGCCCATGGCAGGAGGGTGGCGGCCAGGGCCAGAACCAGGCTCGCATAGACCTTGGTCCGGGTCGGCGGGGCGGCCAGTTCCGCGCCCTGGGGCAGCAGAGGCTTTTCCGTGATGTCAGCGCGGGCCATGGCGGGACGTAGGTTGCTTGTTATTGGGTACTTCGGGTTTTTTGGTCGGGGCGGTTTTTGCAGCTGCTGCCGCTTGGGTTGCAGGGTCGGGCTTGAGTATGGCCACATGGCGATACTGGCCCACACCGCCAACGGGTTTGCACAGGGCACGGGCGAAGGGGGTGTGACGGGGCGGTTCGGTCTGGACCACCTGGGCCACGGGGATGCCCGCCGGATAGACACCATCGATGCCGGAGGTCACCAGCCAGTCACCCGGCTTGAGGTCGGCATGCATGTCCAGGAAACGTATTTCCAGGAGATTGTCCGAGCCCTGGCCGGATACGATCAGGCGCAGTCCATTGCGCATGTTCTGCACAGGCGCACCCTGGTCCCGATCGGTCAGCAGGGTAACTTCCGATGTCCAGGGATAGACCCGTGTGACCTGGCCCACCAGGCCGATGGCGTCCACTACCGGCCAGCCTGCGGAAACACCGTGGGCGGCGCCCCGGTTGATGATGACCTTGCGCGAGAAGGGATCGGGCACGGTTTCCATGACTTCTCCGACCAGCGGCGTGACTCCCGGGCGCGGCGGCAGAGCCAGCATGGCACGCAACTGGGCATTCTCGGCGGCCAGAGCCTGACGGTCCTGGATGTTGGAGCGCATGCGATCCTGCTCTTGGCGCAGCTTGGCATTGTCGGCGGTGAGTTCGCCATGGTTGACGAAGAAACCGGCCGCGTTCTGAGTCCAGGTCCAGGGCTGGGCCAGTGCCATTTCCAGAGGATGGAGCGCCGCATTGAGGCCGGAGCGCACCCCGGAAAGGGCGGAATAGCGTGCATCCAGGGCCAGCAGAAACAGGCAGATCAGGACATAAAGCCCAAACCTGGCCGGTAACCCCATCTCCCGGACGAACAGTGGGGCGTGGGGCGCGGGGGACATTGGGGGCGTGAAGGGATGAGGGGGAAGGGGGAAGGGCGCGAGGGCACGGAGCTTACCTCCCTTGACCCTTCCCCCTTCACGCCGTTCAGTCGTTGGTGAACACCGTGGAGAGCCGGTCCATTTCCTCCAGCGCCCGGCCGGAGCCACGTACCACGCAGGAAAGCGGGTCTTCCGCCACGATCACCGGCAGGCCGGTTTCCTCCATCAGCAGGCGATCCAGATCGCGCAACAGGGCGCCACCGCCGGTCAGTACCATGCCCTTGTCGGCGATGTCCGCGCCCAGTTCAGGCGGGGTTTGCTCCAGGGCCGATTTGACCGAGGAGACGATGGTGTTGAGGGGCTCGGTGAGGGCTTCCAGGATTTCGTTGCTGGTGATGGTGAAGCTGCGCGGGATGCCTTCCGCCAGGTTGCGGCCCTTCACTTCCATCTCGCGCACTTCCGAACCGGGGAAGGCGGAGCCCATTTCCTTCTTGATCTGCTCGGCGGTGGCCTCGCCGATCAGCATGCCGTAGTTGCGGCGGATGTAGTTGATGATGGCTTCGTCG
>CAZEOR010000405.1:0-3094 GCA_964513695.1 uncultured Thiobacillus sp. | reverse complement strand
GCAGCAGCCAGCTTCATGTTCATTCTACCGCAAGCCCGGTGTACGCGCAAGGCCGCGTCGTGGGCCAGGTGCGCGGGGGCGTGTTCTACAAGACAGTACGCGGCAGCGTGGGAGTGCTGCGCAAGCCGCGAGGCTGGGCATCGGACATTGACTCTCTACTGCAAGCTGAGAGGCTGGGCGCCCGGTGGGTGCACATCACGGACATCGAGACGGGCAACTGCTACCGGGCGACCATCGAGCAAATCCGGCGCTACGGGTTCACCTTCGACAGGGGGCACGGCCGGCAAATCGGCCTGCCCTTGGACCGGTGGACTGTGACCCGGCCCGGCGAACCGGCGGCGGCGCAGTTGCCCCTGTTTGGGGGTGGCCTATGAACGCAACCGCAATGCCTGCCCTGGCAGCTTGGGCGCTGAAACGGCTGACGGCTGGGCTACCGCTGGACGGCGCCGACTTGGACAACCTGCCCGACCCCTGGCCGGGTGTTATCTCGGCGCTGGGCGCCCTGCCCCAAGCTGACCGGGCGCAGGCGCTGCAGCAGACCCTTGGCAGCCTGGGCCGTGACGTGCAGGCGGACCTGCTGGCGGTGGCGGCGGTGGACCCGAACGACCCGCCACCAGCGGCCCCACGACCGCGCTACGTGCTGCGCTGGGCAGCCGAAGCTCTGCAGGCTGTGCCGCCGATGGAGTGGCTGGTAGATGGCCTGGTCCCGGCGGTGGGTACGGCGCTGCTCTACGGTGACCCTGGCAGCAAGAAGACTTGGAGCGCCCTGCACATGGCCGTATCGGTGGCGATGGGGGCCGACTGGCTAGGCCGGCCAGTGGAGCAAGGACCGGTGCTCATTCTCGACGAAGAGTCGGGCGAACATCGTATGCGCCGGCGCCTGGCCCAAGTGATGCGGGGGCTGAACGCCCCCGCCGACATTCCCCTGGCGTATGTTTCCCTGGCCGGATTCAAGCCGGCGGACCCCAGCGACCTGGCCGAGATTGACGGCATTATGGCGGCTGTGCAGCCTGTGCTTGTGGTGGTAGACGCCCTGGCCGACGTGCTGGCCGGCAATGAGAACAGCGTTGAAGATACCATGCCGCTGATGCAAGCGTTACGGCGGTTGGCTGAGGACCATCATTGCTTGGTGCTGCTTATCCACCACAACAACAAGGCCGGCGGGTATCGGGGTAGCTCGGCAATCCCGGGCGCTGTGGACGTGTCAATCCAGGTAACGAGCAAGGTCAACAGCCCAAACGTGGACTTTGAGATTGTCAAGCCCCGCGATGGCGAACCCTGCAACTTTGCGGCAACGGCGGCCTGGCTGGACCTGCCAGAACCAACCTTCACGCTGGAAGAGACAGCGCCCCAGGCGAAAAAGCCGCACTATAGCCGCTCAGAAGAGTATGTCTTGCGATACCTGGAAGAGCACGGGCCGAGTCTGCTGACCGACATAGCGAACCATGCGGATACCTGCTCTGATACGGCAGCAAGGTTTGCTGTGCGCAGCCTAGCCGACAAGCGGGTTATTCGGCGCTGCGATGCTGGCGGCCCGGGCGCCAAAGCCATGTACGAGCTAGTCCAGGCGGACCCCTGGGAGACGGCCACGCAGGTAGCAATCCAGGACGACCCAACCTGAGACCTGAGAAGCTGAGAGAGTCTTAAAGACTCTCTCTCAGCTTCTCTCAGGTTTGCTCGGTGTTGGGCTGGGAGAACCTGGGAGTTTCTCAGGTTCTCTCAGGTTATCAGGTTGGAGGGCAAAGATGGCTACACTGACCATACCGAAGGTAACAGGCCCTTCTTTTCTTGCCTGGCTTGAACGAGATACCCAGCTACGCAAGGCAGCGGCGACCCGCGGCGGCGAGTATGCCGGGGCCTGCCCTTTCTGTGGGGGCCGTGACCGCTTCCGGGCCTGGCCGGAGCAGGGGCGCTATTGGTGCCGGCAGTGTGGGGCCGAGGGTGACGCCATTGACTATCTGCGCAGAAAGGGCGGACTGGGTTTCCGTGAGGCCGTCGTGGCCCTGGGCGGGCAGGTGCCTGCCGGCAAGTCGGCGCCAGACGTGAAACGCTGCGAAAAGCCCGCTGCACCATCCTGGGGGGCGAGGGGGCAGGGGTTGGCACAAGAGTGCCATGAGGCACTGCTGAAGGATGCTGAAGCCCTGGCCTGGCTGCATGGGCGGGGGCTGAGCGACAGAACCATAGCCGAGTTTGGCCTTGGCTTCAACGTGGGGACTGGCTACCGCTATGGCGTGTATCTGCCCGCCGGCTGGGTTATCCCGATGCAAGGGGTAGACGGCGGCTTCTATGGTCTACAGGTGCGGCAACCCGACGGGGCAGAACCCAAGTACCAGTTTGCGAAAGGCGCCCATCATCCTCTGTTGGGCCGCATGGCCGGCAAGCCGGTGTTGCTGGTGACCGAAGGCGGGTTTGACGCTATGCTGGCCTGGCAGGAGGTGGGCGACCTGGTGGATGTGGCGACCTTGGGCAGCGCATCTGCCGACCCCTTGCCCTGGGCGCTGCATCTGCTGAGCTATCAGCGTATCCTGCTCTGTTACGACTTGGATGATGCAGGTGAACGGGGGCGGGCGAAATGGGCAGGTATCGGCGGGGTGGTACAGGTGCGCTTGCCTTTGAGCGGCGGCAAGGATGTAACCGACTTTGTGAAAGCCGGCGGCGACCTGCGGGGTTGGGTGGGTTCTCTGTTGCCGCAGGCGCCGGCTATAGTCGCCGATGATGGCGAACCGGCTACGCCTTGCCCCACCTGCGGCGCTATGGCCTGGGCATGGTCTGCGGTGCAGGATGGCTACATCTGCTTTCGGTGTAAGTATGGCAAGGGGTAGGGGGAGTCAAAAGTCTGGGTGTGGGTATAGGGACCGGTGCCGGCCCTAGATTCTTGTTTGTACGGGTTCCCGAAAGCCGAGGGGGCAGGGGCGTCAAAATTTCTGCAACTTTTTTCGCCGTAAGACCGCGCGGCAATCGTGCTCGTACGGTGTCAAAAGTCCCTAGGGGGGGTGGCTCGCCGTCGCCATAGGGGCAAAAATCGCTAGGCGCGAACGCCCCCGGGAACCGCGCGGCAATCGTGCTCGTATGGCCGCGAAATAGGGCAGGGGGG
>CAZEOR010000404.1:0-3102 GCA_964513695.1 uncultured Thiobacillus sp. | reverse complement strand
GTGCGCCGGACCTGGCCCGACACGGTGCGCATCATCATCTCCGGCTACACGGACAGCGAGGACATCATCGCCGGCATCAACGAGGCGGGCATTTACCAGTACCTGCTCAAGCCCTGGCACCCGGAACAACTGCTGCTGACCCTGAAGCGGGCCGCCGAGTTGTATCGCCTGCAACGGGAAAACTGCCAGCTCGCCGTGGAATTGCGCGCCGCCGAGCCGGTGTTGCGCGGGCGGGTCGAGGCGACGCGCAAGCGAGTCAAGCAGGCCTTCGCCGTCGACAACATCGTGCGCACGCCCGGCAGCCCCATGAGCGCCGTGTGCGACCTGGTGGAACGGGCCGCCCGCTTCGACGTCGCCATCCTGCTGTCCGGGGAATCCGGCACCGGCAAGGAACTCCTGGCCCGGGCCATCCACTACGCCAGCGGCCGGGCCGACAAGCCCTTCGTGGTGGAGAACTGCGGCGCCCTGCCGGACAACCTGCTGGAATCGGAACTGTTCGGCCACAAGCGCGGCGCCTTCACCGGCGCCTTCGAGGACCGGGTCGGCCTGTTTCAGCAGGCCCACGGCGGCACCCTGTTCCTCGATGAGATCGGCGAGACTTCCCCCGCCTTCCAGGTGAAGCTGTTGCGGGTGTTGCAGGAAGGCGAGTTCCGCCCGGTCGGCGGCAGCCGTCCGGTGACCGTGGACGTGCGCGTCATCGCCGCCACCAACCGGGACCTGGAAGCCGAGGTGAAGGCCGGACGCTTTCGGGAGGACCTGTTCTACCGCCTGGCCACCGTGCCCCTGCGCCTTCCCGCCCTGCGCGAGCGGGCCGTGGACATCCCGGCCCTGGCCCAGGCCATCCTCGCCAAGGCGGGGAAGTCCCTGGGCCGGCCGGTGGAAGGCTTCGCACCCGCGACCCTGGATTGCCTGGCCGCCTACGCCTGGCCCGGCAACGTGCGGGAACTGCAGAACGAAATCCAGCGCATGCTGGTGCTGTCCGACGGCCCGGTGCTGACGCCGGACCTGCTCGCGCCCCACATCCGCCAGGCGGGGCTCGCGGAAGCCCTGGAGGGCAATCCGTCCGGCCTGCGCGGCCGGGTGGATGCCCTGGAAAGCCGGGTGCTGGCCGAGACCTTGGAACGCAACAATGGCAATCTCTCCAAAACGGCCCGGGAGTTGGGCCTGTCGCGGCTGGGGCTTTCCAAGAAGATGCTGCGGCTGAGGCTGGAGCGGCCGGGGAAGAGGAAGGAGGATGAGGATGCGTAGGAGAGTGGTGATGGATGCCGTGGAGAAATCCCCCCCAGCCCCCCTTTTTCAAAGGGGGGAGAAAGTCAGGTCCACGCTGAATCAAGCGTTCCCCCCTTTGCAAAAGGGGGGACAGGGGGGATTTAGCAACGCCGACATTCCCACAAAGGCCAGCCATGCCCCCTAACCCCCTCAACCTCCTCTGGCTCCAGTCCGGCGGCTGCGGCGGCTGCACCCTGTCCCTGCTCAACGCCGAACAGCCCCAGCTCTTCACCCTCCTTGAGCAGGCCGGCATCCGCCTCCTGTGGCATCCCAGCCTGAGCCAGGAATCCGGCGCCGAGGCCCTGGACATCCTGGCCGCCTGCGCCGAGGGCCGCGAGCGCCTCGACATCCTGTGCGTGGAAGGCTCCGTCATGACCGGCCCCCACGGCAGCGGGCGCTTCCACATGCTGTCCGGCACCGGCCGGCCCATGATGTCCTGGGTGCTGGATTTGGCCGTGCGCGCCCGCCATGTGCTGGCGGTGGGCACCTGCGCGGCCTTCGGCGGCATCACCGCGTCCGGCGGCAATCCGGCCGGGGCGGTGGGCCTGCAATACGACGGCGAGCACGCGGGCGGCCTGCTGGGCCAGGGGTTTCGTGCCGGCGCCGGCCTGCCCGTGATCAACGTGGCCGGTTGCCCCACCCATCCCGGCTGGGTGCTGGACACCCTGCTGGCCCTGGCCCTGGAGCGATTCACGGCGAACGACCTGGACTCCCTGCACCGGCCGCGCCTGTATGCCGACCATCTGGTCCACCACGGCTGCCCGCGCAACGAGTTCTACGAGTTCAAGGCCAGCGCCGAGAAGGCTTCCGACCAGGGCTGCATGATGGAGAACATGGGCTGCAAGGGCACCCAGGCCCACGCCGACTGCAACACCCGCCTGTGGAACGGCGCCGGCTCCTGCCTGCGCGGCGGTTATGCCTGCGTGAGCTGCACCGAGCAGCGCTTCGAGGAACCCGGCCATCCCTTCGCCGAGACCCCCAAGGTTGCCGGCATTCCCATCGGCCTGCCCACCGACATGCCGAAAGCCTGGTTCGTCGCTTTGGCCGCGCTGTCGAAATCCGCCACGCCGAAGCGGGTACGGGAGAACGCGGTGGCGGACCATACGGTGGTGACGCCTGCGGTGAAGAAGACGGGGTTGAAGTGATGGCTCTCGGTCAACGGTCTCTCTTGTTTTACGCGAGTCAAATCCCCCCCGGCCCCCCTTTAAGAAAGGGGGGAGCAAACCACCGCGCGATTCCCCCCCTTTGTAAAAGGGGGGCCAGGGGGGATTTCTCTGCCGCTCGCACAACCTCCGGGCCTCACCCATGACCACTCGCATCCTCGGCCCCTTCAACCGCGTCGAAGGCGACCTCGAAGTCCACCTCGAAATCACCGACGGCCGGGTCGCGTCCGCCCGCGTCAACTCCCCCCTCTACCGGGGCTTCGAACAGATGCTGCCCGGCAAGTCCCCCCTCGACGCTCTGGTCATCGTGCCGCGCATCTGCGGCATCTGTTCCGTGGCCCAGAGCGCCGCCGCTGCCGCCGCGCTGCGCGACCTCATGGGCCTGACCCCGCCCCCCAACGGCCGCCTGGCGGAACACCTCATCGGCGCCTGCGAGAACCTGGCCGATCACCTGACCCATTTCTACCTGTTCTTCATGCCGGATTTCGCCCGGCCCGCGTATCAAAGCCGGCCCTGGTTCCCCGCCGCCGAGGCCCGCTTCAAGGCGGTGTCCGGCAGCGCGGCCAACGACGTGTTGCCGGCCCGGGCCGAGTTCATGCACCTCATGGGCCTGATGGCCGGCAAGTGGCCCCATACCCTGAGCCTGCAACCCGGCGGCACTTCCCGGCCC
>CAZEOR010000403.1:0-3116 GCA_964513695.1 uncultured Thiobacillus sp. | reverse complement strand
GCACCGGGACGATGAGGTCTTCGCCCCTCATCGGGTAATCCGCCAGCTTGGCCGCACGCCAGGCTTGGTAGCCGGTTTCGTTGTCGGGATGGAAGGGGGAATCGGCTGGGATCATGGCGTTTGAGATTGGGTGGCGAGGCGAGGCATTGTGCGGACCCGGGCCGGCGATGCCTTGATATTTTCCAGGCCGGAGTCAGGCTTTGTCCGTGCCGGCTTCCGGCGGGTAGAAACCGTCCATGTTTTTCTTCACCATGCCCATCATTTCCGGCACCTCTATGTCCATGAGCTGGTCCTGGATCCAGGTCTGGTCGGATTTCTCCATGCCTTCCCGGACCATCAGGCTGAGGAAACGCAGGGCCTGGAAGCTGGCTTTGTCTTCGGGGAATTCGAACTCGGAATAGTCGGTCATGCGCCGGTTGAGCAGGTCGATGTAGCCGTCCTGATAGTCATAGTCCGGATCGTGTTTGCCGTCGGTGTAATCCAGGATGTTTTGTTCCATGATCTCGGCCAGACGCACACCGACGGCGCTGACAAGGTTCTGGCGCTTGGCGTCGTCCAGGCGGTCGAAGGCCAGGCGGTCGACGAAATGGGCCAGGAAACAGGACAGCTCGCCGATGATCTTGAAACCCCGTTCCGGCGTGACGATGTCGAAATTGGCCTTGGACAGGTTGTCGATGGCCTTGTCCGCCAGCCGCCAGATGGTGGAGGCCAGCACGGTGGCCACTTCCTCGGCGGGGCGTTCGCCTTCCTTCTTGAACCAGACGGTCTTGACGCGCAATGCCATTTTTATTCTCCGGTGGCGATGGGGCGGAATGGATCGCGGATCCACTCGCTCCAGGAGCCGGGGTAGAGGCGGGAACCGGGCAGGCCGGCGATTTCCATGGCCAGCAGGTTATGGCAGGCGGTGACGCCGGAGCCGCAGGAGTGGATGGCCTGCCAGGGCGCGCGGCCTTTCAGCAGGGCCTGGAAGTTCTCGCGCAGGGCTTCCGGTGGCAGAAAGGTGCCGTCGAGGTCCAGGTTCTCCTCGAAAGACCAGTTGATGGAGCCGGGGATATGGCCGGCGACCGGGTCAAGAGGCTCGAATTCGCCGGTGAAGCGGCGTTCCGGCCGGGCGTCGATGATGAGTTGTTCGCCGGTGTGAACTGCGTGCAGCACCTCATCCGCGTTGACGATCTGGCTAGGTTCCGGCAGGCAGGCGCAACTGCCTCGTTGGATTTCCGGCAAGTCCGCGTTGACCGGCCGCTTCTCGCGCGCCGCCCATTTGGGGTAGCCGCCATCCAGCAGGGCGACGCCAGGGTGGCCGAGCCAGCGCAGCATCCACCACATGCGCACGGCCATGGCGCCGTAACTGTCGTCGTAGACCACCACCTGTTTGTTGACGCCCACGCCCCAACCGCACAGTTTCTGCGCGAAGGACTGGGGGTCGGGGAGAGGGTGGCGGCCGGTGTCATTGCCGATCGGCGCCGACAGGTCGTCGTCCAGGTGGACATAGATGGCGCCGGGGATGTGGCTCTTGAGGTAGGCTTGGCGTCCGGCTTCCGGGTCGGTCAGGGTGAAGCGGCAATCGAAGATGATCCATTTGGGGTCATCGAGATGGGCCGCGAGGTCTTCGGTGGTGACGAGGGTGTTGGAGTACATGATGGAGCCATGAGATGGCAGTCGAAAATCGGCGGCCGGCCGGAATGAGCACCGGCTGCCGACTTGAAACTGCCGACTGCTTAGTACCCGCCCTTACCGTAAGGCTTGGTCAGGCCGGCCACGCGGGCGGACTGGCGCGCGGGCTGGTTCGGGAAGAGTTCATAGAGCTTCTTCTTCCAGTCGGTGCCCGGATGGAGGTCTTCCAGTTCGGCGAGCATGTTGCGGAAGTTGGGGGTATGGCCGTCATCGCGGAACTTGTCACGCATGAAGTTGACCACGGTCCAATGTTCGTCGGTGAGTTTGATGTTTTCGGCGGCGGCGATGACCTCAACGATTTCGTCGCTGAAGTTGGGCTCCAGCAGAAACTCCTCTTCGCCGGTTTCCAGTTCTTCGCCATTCAGGATGTATCCCACGATTTTTCTCCTATCACACGGGTTGCAAAATACTGTGGATGGTTGCCGGATCGCTCAGCCGCCACCCACTTCCTTGATCGATTTGTGCGGTATGAAGATGCCGCATCCATAACCACGGTGCAGGCCCAGACCACGTTCCATGACGGTCAGGGATTGCAACAGACTGATATCGTGCAGCATCAAACTGTAGCCGCCAATTACCCCATTGGGGGTGTGCATTTTACGCCGCTTGCCCGGAATCAGTCCGCCGGGGATCTCCAACTCGTCGAGTAGCCGACGCGCTTCGCCGATGAATGCGGCTTCGTCGTCGGTGCCAACATCGACGAAATGGGAGTAAAGCGTGGCAAAGGGCATCAGCGGCTTTTCCTTCATGGTGCCGATGACGATCTTGCCTGCGCCTGGATCGATGGTCTTGTCCACGAGGGAGCGTGCATCTGGAATCCGGTCGATGGGTAGGCGCAGGACCAGCTTGACGCGGCGATTGATCACCAGGTTGGCGTTGCGGCCGCTGGGGGCGCCATGGACCGGATGGATGCCCGCGTCAGGTATCT
This sequence comes from uncultured Thiobacillus sp., assembly GCA_964513695.1. Classification (GTDB taxonomy): domain Bacteria; phylum Pseudomonadota; class Gammaproteobacteria; order Burkholderiales; family Thiobacillaceae; genus PFJX01. Next base: position 514 of record CAZEOR010000403.1, on the reverse strand, counting down.
CCCGCAGCCAGGGCAGGTGCCGCGTGATTTCCTCGAACAGCGCGTAGCCATGGTCTTCGGGGAGTTCGAGGCCGATCAGGTCGAACTGGGCTTCCTTGAACTTGGCGACATGCTCGAAATCCTTGATCGCCTCCCACTCGGGGTTGTACATCCGCATGACTCAGTCCTCGCGTTGCTCTCCGGGAACGTCGGCGAAGGGATGCGCCCACTTCAGCATTTCTTCCGCCCAGTATTTGGCAGTCAGCGGATCGACGTCGAAGATGGTGAAGCGCGCGCCTCGCTCCTTGATGCGCAAGCGTAGCATGGGCATGCCGCCCGACTCGTAACGGATTTCCTGAAGCTCGATTTCCTGGTTTCCATAAGGATTTCTGAACTTCGCAAGTGATGTGATCTGGTCCATAATTCATTAGAGTTTAGTGATGTGCTGATTATCTGACATTTCCAGTCGGGTATTGGATGCCACTTGGGTACCTTTTGACCTACCCGAAGGGGTAGGTAAAAAGGTACCCAAGTG
>CAZEOR010000402.1:0-3117 GCA_964513695.1 uncultured Thiobacillus sp. | reverse complement strand
TCGCCGACGATGTGCATGTCTACGTGGTGGCCCACGAAACCGAGGCGCCACCGGCCAACAAGATCGTCAGCATGCCCCTGGACCCGGACCAGGAGCCCCCCGGGGGGCTGAAACGCGAGGGTTACGCCTGGGCGCTGGGAATGTGCGTCGCCACCACCCTGCTGGCCAAGCTGGTGATGCCCTGGTTCGACCTGGCCAACCTGATCATGTTCTATCTGGTGGGCATCGTCTGGGTCGCCACCCGTTTCGGACGCGGTCCGTCCATCCTGGGTTCGGTCCTGTCGGTGCTGGCCTTCGATTTCTTCTTCGTGCCGCCTTCCCTCTCCTTCACCGTCGCCGACACCCGTTACCTGCTTACCTTCGCCATCATGCTGGCGGTGGCCCTGACCATCAGTTCCCTGGCCGCCAACCTGCGCTACCAAGCTCGAATCGCTGCCTACCGGGAGCGTCGTACCCGGGCGCTCAACGAACTGGGCCGGGAACTGGCCGGGGCGCTGCTGGTGGAACAGATCGTGGAAACCGCTCATGGTCATCTGGAGGGCCTGTTCCAGGCCAAGGTCTGCATCCTGCTGCCCGATGCCCAGGAGAAACTGCATTCGCCCACGCCCCTGCCTGGTCACAAGGACCTGCCCCTGGATTCGGCCATCGCCCAGTGGGTGTACGACCACCAGCAGCCCGCCGGGCTGGGCACCCAGAGCCTGGCCGGGGCGCCCATGCACTACCTGCCCCTAAAGGCGCCCATGCGCACCCGGGGCGTGCTGGCCCTGCAACCGACCCAGAAGCGGCTGCTGTTCCTGCCCGAGCAGACGCGTCTGCTGGAGACCCTGGCGTCCCAGATCGCCCTGGCCCTGGAGCGGGTGCATTACGTGGAAGTGGCCCAGGACGCCCTGGTGCGCATGGAGTCGGAACGGCTGCGCAACGGCCTGCTGTCCGCTCTTTCCCACGACCTGCGCACGCCTTTGACCGTGTTGGCCGGGCTGGCCGATTCCCTGCCCCTGGCTGGGCCGCCCCTGCCCCAGGCCCAGGCCGAAATCGCCCAGACCATCCGCAACGAGGCCCTGCGCACCAGCAGCCTGGTCAGCAATCTGCTGGACATGGCCCGGTTGCAGGAAGGCAGCATTCGGCTGAAACGGGAATGGCAGTCCCTGGAGGAGGTGGTGGGCGCCGCCGTTCAGAGCTTGGCCGGGCCCCTGGCGAAGCACGCGGTACAGGTCGACCTGCCGGCCGATCTTCCCCTGCTGGAATTCGATGCACTGCTAATGGAAAGGGTGTTCTGCAACCTGCTGGAGAACGCCGCGAAATACACGCCGGCGGGCAGCCGGATCGAGATCGCCGCCCACCATGAGGGAGATCGCGCCGTCATCACCTTCTCCGACAACGGTCCCGGCCTGCCACCCGGCAGGGAGGACACACTGTTTGAGAAGTTCACCCGGGGCGAGGAGGAATCAGCGGTCAACGGGGTGGGCCTGGGGCTGGCCATCGTGCGCGCCATCGTCGAGGCCCACAAAGGCACGGTGAAGGCGGAGAAGCGGCCAGAGGGCGGCGCCCGCTTCATCATCACCCTGCCGGCCGGGGAACCACCCGTTGTGCCGAAGGAGGCCTGATGTCCGAACCGCGCCCCCCCGCCCCCAGCATCGTCATCGTCGAGGACGAACCGCAAATCCGCCGCTTCGTGCGCACCACCCTGGAGTCGGAGGGCTGCGCCGTGGCGGAGGCGGACACGGCGGCACGGGGCCTTGTGGAAGCCGGCACCCGCAAGCCGGATCTGATCATCCTGGACCTGGGCCTACCTGACCGGGACGGTGTCGATGTGGTACAGGATCTGCGTGGCTGGAGCAGCGTGCCCATCCTCATCCTGTCGGCCCGGACGGACGAGGGCGACAAGGTGGCGGCCCTGGATGCCGGCGCGGACGATTACCTGACCAAACCCTTCGGCGTGGCCGAATTGCTGGCCCGGGTGCGCGCCCTGCTGCGTCGCCGTCGCATGGCCGGCGACGACGGGCCACTGGTCGCCTTCGGGGATGTCACGGTGGATCTGGCGCGCCGGCAAGTCACCCGAGGCGGTGTGGAACTCCACCTCACCCCCATCGAATACCGGCTGCTCACCCTGCTGATCGCCAACGCCGGCCGGGTGCTCACCCACCGGCAACTGCTGAAGGAGGTGTGGGGCCCCAGCCACGCCGAGGACACCCACTACCTGCGCGTCTACATGACCGGGTTGCGCCGCAAGCTGGAGGACGATCCCACCCTGCCGCGGCATTTGCGCACCGAAACCGGCATCGGTTATCGCCTGGTGCTGGAACCTTGAGCCACGGCGCGATGACCACCGCGCCGTCGGTCGCCCTGCCTCAGGCCTTCTCCTTACTCGGCGCCTCGATGCCCAGCTGCTTCACTTTCCGGTAGAGGTTGGTTCTGTCCAGCCCGGCCCGTTCGGCAGCCCGGCTCATACCCCAGTTGCATTCCGCCAGCAAAGCTTCCAGATAGGCTTTCTCGAAGGCGTCCCGCGCATCCTTGAGAGGCAGATGCAGCATGATGTCGATGCCAGCTGGCCCGGTGGCTTTGGCGGGCTTGCCCAGGATGGCCTCCACGGCGGAGACATCCACGGGTTCCTGGCCATCTTCCAGGGCCAGACGCCCGGCCAGAGCATCCAGTTCCGCCAGGTTGCCGGGCCAGTCGTAGCTTCCCAGCAAGGCGAGGGCGGCTTCGGAATACTTGCGCGGGGGAATCAGCAGGCGCACGCAGGCGTCCTCCAACATCTGCGTAGCCAGCACGGGAATATCGTCGCGCCGGCTACGCAGGGGGGGCAGTTCCACCACGGCATGGGCAAACTGGTCATGCAGTTCCCGCAGCAGTTTTCCTTCCGCCATCAGTTGCGCCGGGGGACATTGGCAGGCGGCCACCACGCGGGTGGCGAACTCCGAGCGGCGGGCAATGAGCAGCGCCAACCCCTTCTGCTCGGCCAATGGTGCGGCCGTGGCCATGAGTTCCGAGGCTATCCGCCGCGCATCGAACTCTTCGTAGATCAACTCCAGCCGCCCTGCCTCGATCTTCGACATGTCCAGAATGTCGCTGATGATATCCCGCAGGTGGTACCCTCCACCACGAATCAGCTCCAGG
>CAZEOR010000401.1:0-3127 GCA_964513695.1 uncultured Thiobacillus sp. | reverse complement strand
GTCGCCCAGTTCGGTGGGGCAGACGAAGGTGAAGTCGGCCGGGTAGAAGAACACGACGGACCACTTGCCCTTCACGTCTTCATCGGTCACCTGCTCGAACTTGCCGTTCTGGTAGGCCTGGGCTTTGAAGGGTTTGATTTCGGTGTTGATCAGGGTTTGCATGGTGCTATCTCCAAGGTTGGTTGCTGCGGGGTTGAATGTCTTGCGGTGAACGAACTGTATGGGGCGACACATAATCTATCCAATTGATTTGCCTAAACGATGCAATCTACATCCTGAATAGACCTGACTCGCCCGCGGTGATTCCTCAGGCGGTCGATGGGAGCCCGTGGCGCGCGGTTACTTGGGGTATGGCGGAGCGAACGCTTGCGGGGTGGAACAGCCGCACAGGGCCATGGTGGCTTCCTGTTCGTCGCGCAGCAGGCGAATGACGTGGGCGACGCCCAGGGCGCTGGCGCGGGAGGACTAGGCCGGCGTCATAGGGCGATCCAGTGGTTGTCGAGGCGGATGTCTGGTGCCACGGCGCGTCGGGCCGAAGGTTCGGCCGTTGCCGCCAGACCCAGCGCCACCCCCCTGCCGCCGGCCCAGAGTCGGTCTTGGGCGGATGCCAGGGGGCAGACCTCCGCCAGGGCGATCCGCTCCCGGAAGCCGTCGGCGGCGTAGACCGCCACGCCCTGGGCGCGCGGGCAACTGACGGCGAAACCGTCGCCCAGGGCGGCGATGGAACCGCCGTAACCGGCCAGGGGCGCCGCGGCCGGTAGCGCGCGCAGGGTGGCGCCATCGAATACGGCCAGTACCGGTGCGGCGGCTTTTGCGGCGGGGTCGTCGTGTTCGGCCTGGAGGGCGATGCCCAGGCGGGTTCCGTTCCAGGCCAGGTGGCGCAGGGACAGACGCGGGTCGTCCAGGCGCCATTGGCCGAGCGCCTCGCCGGTGCGGGCGTCGAGGCGGGCCAGGGAGGAATCCATGCGGTGCAGGTCAAGCTTGAGCCGGCCGGTCTCCGGCCGGGTGGGCACGCCGCCGTTGGCGACGATGAGGGCGCCGGGGCGGGTGGTGTCATGGGCCAGCATGTGGGGGTCCAGTCCGCCGGTGGGCCATTCGGCCCGTTTCTCCAGGCTCCCGGCGTCACGAACGCCGATCAGGCCGGTGCCGCTGTCCAGGTCGATTTCCGTGGTGAACAGGGTGTGGCCATCCTCGCTGGCGATGACGTGGCCGGCGAAGGCGCGGCCGGGTTCGATCCAGCGCCAGGCCAGGGGCCGGCCCTCGGCGCTCCAGCGCAGCAGCCAGTCGCCCGGCCGGCGGGCCACGGCCAGCAGCGTGCCGGAGGCTTCCCACAGCAGGCCGTGGGCGCGGGTGGGCACGTCCAGGGCGGCTTCGACGGCCAGGGTTTCCTGCCCCGCGAAGCCCAGGATGCCCACGCGATAGCCCGTGCCGGCCTGCCAGGCGGCGGCCAGGCGGACGGGTTCCGCCGGGTCCGGGCGGGCGAAGGCGGGGGCCGCGAACAGGGCGGCCAGGCCGGCGAGGAAATGACGCCGGGAGAATCTCCCCCCTTTCTCAAAGGGGGGGTGGGGGGGATTTGGCGACGTGTCACCCGTGTTGGCGCCGGAGAAATCCCCCCTGCCCCCCTTTGGAAAAGGGGGGAACAGGCCGCGGGGGTGGGAATGGCTCACCCTCAATCCCCGTCCGAATCCGAGAAGCCGATGTTCACGCCCAGGGCCGGGGCGACTTCGCCTTCCGCGTGGCGTTTCAGGTCGGCCAGGGTCTTGCCGGCGGCGAGAACCCGGTCGCCGTCGCGGCCGTCCAGACCGGCGAGGGCGGCATCGGCCCGCCGGACCGCCGCGGCCAGGGCGTCGGCCGCCTTTTCTTGGCCGCGTCCGCGCAGGGCGGATTCCAGGGTGTCGGGGCCGATGGCAAGACTCTTCAGCGCATCCCACTGGGCCGCCCAGCTCAACCGGGCGGCGCCGCTCGCCTTGCGTGGGAAGTCCGGAACCGCCTTGCCGGCGGCGGTCATGGCCACCCGCTGGGGCATTTCCAGGCTGGCCCAGCGCAGGCGCTCCAGGCCGCCGATCCACTGGTTCAGCAGTTCGCTCAGGGCCGCTTGCGGGTCCTGGGCTGCGGGACGGGCGGCGGCCAGGGCCTGGGCCTCGCGGCCGATCTCCAGGGCCAGTTGCGCGGCGTAGCGGCATTCTGCCGAGGTGGGCTGGATCGGTTTCACCCACAGCAGCCATTCCAGGGCGGGGAAGCCCTTGGCCGGCGTTCCGATAAGTTCCATGTCGGCCGGTGTCTTCGGCGCGGCCTTGACGGCCTTCTCGATCATGCGCGGCCGCGTCGGTGTGAAGTCGATCTGGCGCTGGGCGCGGCGTTCCAGCACCGGGCCGATGGCCACTGCGGACAGGCGTTCCCAGGCGGCCAGGCTGGCGAGCCACTGGCTCCGGGCCTGCTCCAGGGCCACCGTGGCTGCTTCCGGCGATGCGGCGCACAGGGACTCGATGGCCGGTGCCATGGGCTGGCTGGCCTGGAGAAAGGCGGCGGCGCGGGGGGCGAACCAGGCGGTGTGGAGGTCGGCCAGGGCCGGGGTGGGGGTGAGGATCAGAATGGCCAGGATAAGCGCCAGACGGGCGCGGGCTCCCTCTCCCCCGGCCCCTCTCCCGGCGGGAGAGGGGAGAACGCGCGCGATCGTCCTCACAGTGACTCCACGAACTTCACCAGAGCATCCCGCTCCGGCTTACCCAGCTTCAGCACGCGGTCGCGGCTCTGCTCGGCCTCGCCGCCGTGCCAGAGGATGGCTTCCAGCACACCCCGTGCGCGGCCGTCGTGCATGAGTCGGGTGTGGCCGTTGACGTCCTTGATCAGACCCACGCCCCACAGGGCTGGCGTCTTCCACTGGCGGCCGTTGGCCTTGCCGTCGGCTCGGCCGTCGGCAAGGGCCTCGCCCATGTCGTGCAGCAGCAGGTCGGTGTAGGGATGGATGGTCTGGCCTTCCAGGGACTTGCTGCTGAACTGGGGATGGGGGCCCGCGCCGGTGACGTAGCTGGGGCGGTGGCAGGCGGCACATTGGGCGTCGGCGAACAGTTTTTGCCCCTTCAGCGCCTGGGGGTCGTTGGGTGAGCGCCGGGCCGGCGGCGCCAGG
>CAZEOR010000400.1:0-3129 GCA_964513695.1 uncultured Thiobacillus sp. | reverse complement strand
CTGCGCACCGATTTGCCCAAGACGCCGGAAGCGGCTCTGGAAGAGCTCAAGAATCTCAAGCTCTACGATCTGCCCGAAGTGCAGACCAGTTTCGTGAAAAGCGACGGGGATCTGCGGGAAGCCAATCTGATCCTGGAGGGCATCGTTTGTGCCGCCTGCGTCTGGCTGAACGAACGCCATCTGCATCAATTATCCGGGGTGCTGGCGGCGGACATCAATTTCTCCACCCGGCGCGCCCGGGTGCGCTGGGACGACAGCCAGATACACCTTTCCGACATCCTGAAAAGCATCGCGGACATCGGTTATCACGCCTATCCCTTCGATACCAGCCGCCAGGAGGAACTGTTCCGTAAAGAGCGCAACACGGCCATCCGCCGCCTGGCTATCGCTGGCCTGGGCATGATGCAGGTGATGATGTATGCGGTGCCGACTTATCTGGCCAGCGAAGACACCATGTCGAAGGATATCGAGGCGCTGATGCGCTTCGCCAGTCTCTTCCTGACCACGCCGGTGGTGTTCTATTCGGCCTGGCCCTTTTTTCAGGGCGCCTGGCGCGATCTCAAGCTGAAGCGCGCCGGCATGGATGTGCCGGTGGCACTGGGGGTGGGCGCCGCGTATGCGGCAAGTGTTTACGGTAGCTTCATCGGCAGCGCCGAGGTGTATTTCGATTCGGTCACCATGTTTGTCTTCTTCCTGCTGACCGGCCGCTTCCTGGAAATGAGCGCCCGCAAGCGTTCAGCGGAAGCGGCGGAGAGCCTGGTGAAGCTGATCCCGGCGGCGGCCATGCGCCTGCCGGGCTACCCGGCCAGCCGGGAAGAGGAGACCGTGGCGGCGGTTAAATTGACGCCGGGCGATCACGTGATGGTGGGGCCGGGTGAGAGCATCCCCGCCGACGGCGCGGTGGCGGAGGGGCGCTCCAGCGTGGATGAATCCCTGTTGACCGGGGAATCCCATCCCGTCGCCAAGCATCCGGCAAGTCCGGTGATCGGCGGCACCATCAATCTGGAAAGTCCGCTGGTGGTCCGCGTGGAAAAGGTGGGCTCGGATACCGTGCTGTCTGGCATCGTGCGCCTGCTGGACCGGGCGCTGGCGGAAAAACCCAAGTTGGCCCAGTTGGCCGACCGGGTGGCGAGCTGGTTCGTTTTCGCGCTGCTGTTGGTTGCCGCCACCGTGGCGGGGATCTGGTATTTCGTCGATCCGTCGCGCGCGTTCTGGATCACGGTATCGGTGCTGGTGGTGTCGTGCCCCTGTGCCTTGTCCCTGGCAACACCCGCCGCCCTTACAGCCGCGCTGGGCAGGCTTACACGTCTTGGGTTGCTCTCCACCCGGGGCCACGCCCTGGAAACACTGGCCCATGCCACGGATTTCGTGTTCGACAAGACCGGGACGCTGACCACGGGGGAATTCAAGTTATTGGACGTGGAAGTCTTGCGCGGTAGCCGGGATCAGGCCTTGTCCATCGCACGCGCGCTGGAGCAGGGCGCCACTCATCCGGTAGCGGCAGCCCTGCGTGATGTCGAGCAGGAGAGCGTGCTGGCGGCGGAACAGTTGAGCTATGTTCCGGGGCGGGGAGTGGAAGGGCGTGTCGAGGCGCGATCGTATCGCCTGGGAGCGCCAGAATTTGTGAATGCCGTGCCCGCCGATGGGCGCTTCTCCCCCGGGGTGACGGTGGTTGGACTCGCCGACGAGCAAGGGGTGTTGGCCTGGTTTGCTCTGGGGGATTCGACGCGGTCCCAAGCTCCGCAGCTCATCGCTGATCTCAAGGACTTGGGTGTGACCTTGCACCTTTATTCGGGAGATCGGGCGGAAAACGTGGCGGCTCTCGCCGCCGAACTGGGCATCGCCGATGCCCATGGCGCCATGTTGCCGGAGGACAAACTCGCCGCCGTGCGAGAGTTGCAGCGTCGCGGCGCCATCGTCGCCATGACCGGGGACGGTGTGAACGATGCCCCTGTTCTGGCCCAGGCCCAGGTTTCGATAGCTGTGGATCAGGGGGCGGAAGCGGCCCAGGCGGCGGCAGATATGGTGTTGCTGTCCAGCGAGATCGGCCGTCTGGCGGACGGTGTCCGGCTGGCACGCCGCGCCCAGACCGTGATCAAGCAAAACCTGGCGTGGTCCGTGCTGTACAACGCTCTGGCCATTCCGGCTGCCGCAATGGGGTATGTGACGCCCTGGCTGGCTGGTATCGGCATGTCCCTGTCGTCCCTGCTGGTTGTGCTCAATGCCATGCGCTTATCCAGGATCAGCAAGGTATAAGGAATTTTGATTGTCTCGTTCAGTAGTTGGGAAATACCATCCCGTCGCGCATAAAGTAAATCAATGGATATCCTCTACCTCTTGATACCGCTCAGCTTGGTTTTCGTCGCGGCGATTGCCGTGGTGTTCCTGTGGGCGGTCAAGAGTGGGCAGTTCGAGGATATGGAAGGTCCAGCGCATCGGATTTTGATGGACGACGAATTGCCCGCGCCGCCCGCGAATCTAACCAGTCGATCAAAAACAGATAATGGTGTCCATTGACATAGATCAAGTGTCTATTTAGGATTTGAATGTCGATTTTTCGGCGTTTGTTTTTCAACCCAGCCTCAAGTGCTTAAGGAGACCCGTATGGAAGCAACATACAACTACAAGGTCGTCCGACAGTTCGCCATCATGACAGTCGTATGGGGAATAGTCGGGATGCTGGTGGGCGTAATACTGTCCGCTCAGTTGATCTGGCCTCAATTAACCGAAGCTCTGGGGCCGTTGGCTCCTTATCTTTCCTACGGGCGTATTCGCCCCTTGCACACCAATGCGGTGATCTTCGCGTTCGGCGGCTCAGCCCTGTTCGCCACATCTCTCTATGTGGTGCAGCGTACCTGTCAGGTCAGGCTGCTGTCCGACGGGCTTGCTTCCTTCGTTTTCTGGGGTTGGCAGCTCATCATCGTCCTGGCTGCGGTTTCTCTGCCGTTGGGCGTGACTACCGGTAAGGAATACGCTGAGCTGGAATGGCCGATTGACCTGCTCATCGCCGTGGTATGGGTTGCCTACGCGATACTTTTCCTCGGCACGATCGTTATCCGGAAGACCCAGCACATTTATGTGGCCAACTGGTTCTTTGGTGCCTACATCCTGGCGGTAGCCTTGCTGCAC
>CAZEOR010000399.1:0-3147 GCA_964513695.1 uncultured Thiobacillus sp. | reverse complement strand
TAGTGGATGGGGTCGAAGGTGCCGCCGAGGGTGCCGACGGGGCGCGGCGCCACCGTGGTGACGCGGGTTTTGCCGTGTCTCCTCACCCCTTACTCCTCGCCCCTCACCGGCTCACCCCCGCACATGCCCATCACCCAGCACCACCCACTTCTGGCTGGTGAGGCCTTCCAGGCCCACCGGGCCGCGCGCGTGGATCTTGTCGGTGGAGATGCCGATCTCGGCCCCCAAGCCGTACTCGAAGCCGTCGGCGAAGCGGGTGGATGCGTTGACCATGACCGAACTGGAATCCACTTCCCGCAGGAAGCGGCGGGCGCGGCCCAGATCCTCGGTGAGGATGGCGTCGGTGTGGTGGGAGCCGTACCGGTTGATGTGGAGGATGGCCTCGTCCAGCCCATCCACCACCTTGATGGCGATGATGGGCGCCAGGTATTCCTCTTCCCAATCCTGGGCCGTGGCTTCCTTGAGCTTGTCGGCGGCGATGCCGGCGCCTCGCAGGATGGCCAGGGTTTCCGGGCAGCAGCGCATTTCCACGCCCTTGCCGGCCAGCATGGCGCCGATGCCGGGCAGGGAGGCGGTGGCCACGGACCGCGCCACCAGCAGGGATTCGGTGGTGTTGCAGGTGCCGTAGCGCTGGGTCTTGGCGTTCTCGACGATCTTCACCGTCTTCGACAGGTCGGCCTTGTCGTCCACGTAGACGTGGCAGTTGCCGTGCAGATGCTTGATGACCGGCACACGCGCCTCGCCGGAGATGCGCTCGATCAGGCCCTTGCCGCCCCGGGGCACGATGACGTCCACGTAGTCCTTCATGGTGATGAGTTCGCCGACGGCGGCCCGGTCGGTGGTCTCGATGACCTGGACGGCGGTTTCCGGCAGGCCGGCGGCGGCCAGTCCTTCGCGCACGCAGGCGGCGATGGCCTGGTTGGAATTCAGGGCCTCGGAGCCGCCGCGCAGGATGGCGGCATTGCCGGATTTCAGGCACAGGCCGGCGGCGTCGGCGGTGACGTTGGGGCGGGCCTCGTAGATGATGCCGATGACGCCCAGGGGAACGCGCATTTTGCCGATCTGGATGCCGGAGGGACGGTACTTCAGGTCGTCCATTTCACCGACGGGATCGGGCAGGGTGGCGATCTGGCGCAGGCCTTCCGCCATGCCGGCCACGCCCTTGGCGGTGAGGCTCAACCGGTCCAGCATGGCCGCGTCCAGTCCGCGGGCGCGGGCCGCGTCCATGTCCTTCGCATTGGCGGCCAGCAGCTTGCCGGCATCCCGCTCGATGGCGTCGGCCATGGCCAGCAGGGCCTTGTTCTTCTGGTTGGTGTCGGCGCGGGCGACAGCGCGGGAGGCTTCCCGGGCCTGCTGGCCGACGGTTTGCATATAGGGTTTGATGTCCATCTGCGACTCCAATAGCAGGGGGAAACGCGATAAGGAAAACGGGAAACGCGATACACACCGCACTTTTCCCTTTTCTCATCTCCCGTTTCCCGGAGGTTAAAACTCCGTAAACGCCGGCGCCTGGCCTCGATGCATAAGGGCTAGGCATAGTTGCTTCAATTCGTCCCAGGCGTCTTCTTTCAACAGCCCTTTTGCCGCCCGGTCCAGACGGGCGAGGCCGCGCATGGCCCAGGCCAGGCGTTCCGGTCCGGCCCGCTTGAGCGCCCGTTCCACCAAGCCCTGGCGGCTTTCCCAGACGCGGGCTTCCTGCATCAGGTTGGCCAGGCGCTTGCCCTGGGACAGACCGGTTGCCAGGCGGTAGAGGGTACGTATTTCGTTGCCCACCACCGCCAGTACCAGGGGCAGTCCCTCGCCTTCCGCCTTGAGGCCGTCCAGTATGCGGCAAAACCGGGCCGCATCGGCCTTGAGGAATGCCTCGGACAGATCGCCCACGTCATAGCGTGCCACATCCACCACAGCCGAGCGGGCGGTGGCCATGTCCAGATTGCCGGGCGGCAGCAGCAGGGCCAGTTTCTCGATCTCCTGGTGCGCCGCCAGCAAATTGCCTTCCACCCGGGCGGCGAGCCAGGCCAGAGTGTCGCGTTCGGCTTTGAGGCCGTGCCGTGCCAGGCGTTCACCGATCCAGCCGGGAAGTTGATCGATGGGCGGCGGCGCGGTCTGCAGAAAGATGCCGGTCTTCTCCAGGGCGGTCGCCCATTTGGTCGACTGGGAAGCCTTGTCCAGGCGCGGAGTCGTCACCAGCAACACGGTGTCGGCGGGCGGATTGGCCGCCCAGGCTTCCAGGGTCTTTCCGCCCTCCACGCCGGGCTTGCCCGTGGGCAGGCGCAATTCGATCAGGCGGCTGCTGGCGAACAGGGAGAGGGAATCGAAGCCGGCCAGCCAGCCGCGCCAGTCGAAGCCTGTTTCCGCCTGATAGGACTGGCGCTCGTCGAAACCCTGGGCGCGGGCGGTTTCCTTGATGCGAGCGGCGGCTTCGTCGGTGAGCAGGGGTTCATCGCCGCTCACCAGCCAGATGTTCGCCAAGCCTTTCTTCAGCGCGCCTTCGAGCTGCTCGCCGCGTAGTTTCATCGTTTGATATAGGACAAGCGGCGTAGCGCCTGGCGCAGGGCATCCTGCTCCATAGCCCGGTTCAGCGAGTTTTCTTCCGCTTCCTTGGCCAGGATTTCCGCATCACTGAAGGAAAAATCGCGGTTCAACAGGATTTCGGCGGGGGCGATAAGTTCGTTGCCGGCGGCATCCACTACGGACATGATGACTCGATAGACCAGGCGGTATTCCTTAACCTTGCCGCCGCCCGACAGGGACAGGATGCTCTTGGTGCGAGACTCTTCGGCCAGCACAATACGCACCGGCGCATCCTCTTTCCTGGCGGCCAGCTTGTTCTGAAAGGACAGGGACTGGCGCAGGGATATGGCCAGAGGCGATTCCGATTTGGCTTCCACAAAGGCGGCCTCGAAGGGAAGCTGAGCCTGCCCCCGCAACTGGAAACCGCAACCCGCGAGACCGGCGGTCATCACCAGCCCGATCAGGATGTTTACCAGCATTCGCCTCACGCTCATCTTCTTGCCCCTCTCCCGATTCCTCAAACCACCACGTTGACCAGACGGCCCGGCACCACCACCACCTTCTTGGCCGGCTTGCCTTCCATGAATCGCTGTACCTCCGGGCTGGCCAGGGCGGCCTGCTCGATGGCGTCCT
>CAZEOR010000398.1:0-3150 GCA_964513695.1 uncultured Thiobacillus sp. | reverse complement strand
CAGGACGCGGTCAACACCGCCAAGGCCTTCAACGACGCCCTGCCGCTGACCGGCGTGATCCTCACCAAGCTGGACGGCGACGCCCGCGGCGGCGCGGCCCTGTCGGTGCGTCATATCACCGGCAAGCCCATCAAGCTGGTGGGCGTAGGCGAGAAGCTCACCGGCATCGAGGTATTCCACCCGGAGCGCATGGCCAGCCGGGTGCTGGGCATGGGCGACGTGCTGTCACTGATCGAAGAGGCCCAGCGCTCGGTGGACCACACCGAGGCCATGAAAACCGTCCAGAAGTTGAAGAGCGGCAAGGGTTTCGACCTCGAGGATTTCAAGTCTCAAATGCAACAGATGAAGAAACTGGGTGGTCTCTCCAGTCTCGTGGACAAACTGCCCGGAGCAGGCAAGATCGGCGCCGGCGACTTGGCCCAGGGTGAAAAACAGATGACCCGCATCGAGGGCATCATCAACAGCATGACGCCGGAAGAACGGCGCAAGCCGGAGATCCTGAAAGCCAGCCGCAAGCGCCGCATCGCCGCCGGTGCCGGCGTTCAGGTCCAGGACGTGAACCGTCTGTTGAACCAGTTCGAGCAGGCCCAGAAAATGATGAAATCCATGGGCAAGGGCGGCCTCGCCAAAATGATGCGCGGCATGAAAGGCATGATGCCGGGCATGTAGGGTCTTTGCTTGGGCGCGGTTTTTTTCATACTCTGAAAGACCATTTCCACCCCAAGGAGATCCCCATGAAGCACAGCGGCAAACTGCTCGTTCTTTCCCTGTCCGCGCTTGCCACATTCGCCACTCATCCCGCCTGGTCCGCGGGCAGTCCCCAAGCCGGCCAGGTCAAGGCCGCCGCTTGTATGCTCTGCCACGGCAGCAAGGATTTCCCCGGTACCTTCTACACACTGCAACTGGCCGGGCGGAATGCCGACAAGCTCACCATCAAGACCAACAAGTATCGGAGCGGCAAGTTGCTGCATCCGATCATGAACGTATTCACGGTCAGCCTGAAGGATCAGGATGTGGAGGACATCTCCGCCTACTACCAGTCCCTGGGCAAGCCGGCACTGGTATCTCCCTTTTTCGTCATCAAAGGGGATGACTGAGCGTCTAGGAGACTGAGAGAGCACGCCCTCCCCTGAACGGGGAGGTTGAAGAGCGGAGACGGGCCGGCTACATTTCCGCCGTGCTGCATCCCACTCTCTTGGAGTTCTCCGATGAATAAGACCTTGTCCGCCCTGCTGTTGGGTTTGTTCCTTACCCAGTCCACCGCCCCCGCCTACGCGTTTCTCGGCTTCAGCCTGGGTGGCGACGAGAAGAAAGAGGACAAGGACAACCCTACGCCGGGCTCGGCCGGGCCTGACGGCGCTTCCGGCGAGTCGGTCAAACTGGAGAAATGCGACAAACCCTTTGGCACACTGGCGGTGGCAGAACCCCAGGATTATGTCGGACAGGCCCTGCTGAACGTCGGCCTGCCCTCCCCCACAGGCCTCATCCGCATGATGATCCAGCAATCCAACTGCTTCGTTGTGGTGGAACGCGGCAAGGCCATGAAAAACCTGATGCAGGAACGGGAACTGGCCAAAAGCGGCATGCTGCGCTCGGGCTCCAACATGGGTGGCGGCCAGATGGTCACTGCGGATTATGTGCTGACTCCCGACGTGGTGTTTTCCAACAAGGATGCCGGTGGTGTCGGCGGTGCCCTGGGTGGTCTGGGCATGTTCGGCGCCGTGGCCGGATTGGTGGCGGCCGGCCTCAAGTTCAAGGAAGCCCAGACCAGCATGTTGCTGGCCGATGCGCGCTCCAGCCTGCAACTGGCCGCCGCCCAGGGCATGGCCAAGAAGACGGACTGGGGCGTGGGCGGTCTGGCCATCGGCGGCGGTGCCGTGGGTGCCCTCGGCGCCTATGAAAATACCGCGGAGGGCAAAGTCGTCGCGGCCAGTTTCCTGGATAACTGGAACAACATCGTGCGTTCCATCCGCGGCAATCCCCAGATGGCCCGCACCGAGATCAATCTCAAGCAGGAATCCGGCAAAGTGGCCCAGGCCGGGGCCGTCTACGACAAGGGTGACGTCATCAGCGGAAAGATTGGCGGACTCAAGGTCTACGCCGAGCCCAACAAGAAGAGCAAGATCGTCGCTTCCCTTGGCAAAGGCGACGAACTGGTGTTTACCGGCCAGGAAAAGGAAGGCTTCCTGTCCGTCGAAGGCAATGATGGGGCCGGTTGGGTGGACAAGAATCTGGTCAAGAAAAACTGAGCAGCGTCCGCTTGGCAACATAGGCCCTGCGGGGCCTTTGTTCATTCCCCCGGCGAATCCGTTTCAAGCTTGCCGCCGACCTTCGAGCAGGGTCGAAAAAACCTCCGCCGGCACAGGACGGCTGAACAGATAGCCCTGATAGGCATCGCACCCTTTTTCGACCAGGAAAGCCAGCTGTTCCTGGGTTTCCACTCCCTCGGCCAGAACTTGCAGTTTCAGGTTCCGCCCCATGGCGATGATGGTGGAGACAAGTTCGCTATCGTTCGCATCCACGGAGATATCGCGCACGAAACTCTGGTCGATCTTGAGACGGTCGATGGGGAAACGCTTGAGATAGGCCAGGGACGAGTAGCCGGTGCCGAAATCGTCGATGGACAAGCTGACCCCCAGTTTTTTCAGTTCGCGCAAGGTCGTTTCCGCTTCCATGCCCTGATGCATCAGGGCGCCTTCGGTCAGTTCCAATTCCAGCGCCGAGGCCGGCAGTCCGGTTTCGGCCAGCACCCGCTCTACCACCCGGACCAGATCCTGCTGACGGAACTGGCGAGGGGAGATGTTGACAGCCAGGGTGATCGGCGCCCCGCCATCCCTAAGCCAGCCCGCCCACTGGGCACAGGCTTCGCGCAGAACCCATTCGCCCAGTGGAACGATCAGGCCCGTTTCTTCTGCCAGAGGGATGAACTGATTGGGTGGAATCAAGCCTTCCCCGTTCCGTTGCCAGCGCACCAATGCCTCGGCGCCGATCAGGCGGCCGTCGGTCAGGCTGATCTGGGGCTGGTAGTGCAACACGAATTCGTCCCGCTCCAGCGCGCGGCGCAGTTTGGTTTCCATTTCCAGCCGCTGATTGGCGTTCTCGGTCAGAGCCTGAGTATAGAAACCGTAGGCATTGCGTCCCTGGTCCTTG
>CAZEOR010000397.1:0-3163 GCA_964513695.1 uncultured Thiobacillus sp. | reverse complement strand
CGGCGATCAGGGCTAGCCGCCATGCCTACAACCGTCAATTCACCCTCCATACCTGCATAGACGCGTGTCTGGACCGGGCCAAGCATGCCGTTTTGGCAGAAGGTGACGCCCACGCGATCCGAAATGTGGACATTTCCGACAAGCGCCTGGTACACGGAAATGGCTCATCATTCATCACACCGACTGTGGCATGGAAACCTTTACAACGAGATGATGCGCAAACTGCTTTGCCGCTGCCTGAAAACCGCCTGCGTCGATGCTTCAGGGTGGCATGACGCACCGGTCCGGCTCGTGCGGTGGGCGAGACTGGGTCGCCACCCACACCTTTCAGGACAAAGAAGCCACTACTGGGGATTTGCGCCTTCCCGGCAGTGTCCGCCAGCATCTTCCAGGTCTCCCAGGGGACGGGAAAAGGTGTAGGCAAGGGGTCGCGTCACCAGTTCGCAAGCCGCGGCGCCAGCGCTAGCGCTGGGCAGGGTGAAGGGCAGCGACACCACGAAGGCTACCGAACCGATGCCGGTGGCCAACAACCCCAGCGGACGCAGAATCAGCAGGTCCAGCACCATGTCGGCGCCCTTGTCGCCCGTGCCTTCGCCAGATCCTGCCAGGGCGAACGGGTGGGATAGCGGCATGGCGATGGCCAGGCTTGCCGCTAGAATCCACCTCCGAGTTGATCGGACCGATATCAACATTCCAGCCTCATCATTTTCGGAAAGTCGGATTATGAAATGCGGGGACCATTCCTGACTCGCTGGGTTGGAAGTCACCAAACTGTGCCGCCCAGCGGGAGCGTTGCATACTGTTAAAAGCGCTTCCGCGCCGGCACGCTGCTTTACTCGACTTGCTTGCCAAGAATCACCTGTTGCGGCACATGCGGGGAAAATGAGACGCTCATGCTCCGCCGCATCATCCGATTGAATTGGATAGACTTGCACTCCCAATTTCTCCACAAATATTCCCGTGCTTCCGGAATAATGCCGTCATGAATGACCAGCAACCCGTCCCCCCTCGCCGTCGCCTGCAAATTCTTCTGGCCATACCCGACAACCAGAAAACGGAAGCTCAGTGGGAAGAAATCAACGAACTGGAGATTTCCCTGGCACCAGGTAACCGGGCTGATGCACCGGACCAGCGACCACGGCAGTCCAACCCGCAACCACGGCACCCCAATCAGCCTCCGTCTGGCAATCCCAGGCCTGGAATCGGAGGTGTAAAACCCAAGAAACCGTTCAGGAAACCTCAAGGGCAAAGAAGACCACCCAAACCGGATGAGCAGTAACGCTCGAACTTTGGGCTTGCCTTTCCAGTTCGGTAGATACAGCGCGCGTACCGATTGCATAGACCCGAGTCATCGACAAGACCCAAATTCTGTATCGCTTAGGGAACGGGCACCACCGTGGCCTGGACGAAGACCCGGCCTTCTTCGTTGAAACTGGCCAGGCTGACTTCGATGGAAAAGGTACTACCATCCTTGCGCTGTCCGCGCAGGGTCCGGCCGGCCCCCATGGGACGCGGGAGCGGATCAAGCAGATACTGTGCTCTGAGATCGAGATGTCGGCCCCGCTCGGATTCGGGCACAAGACATTCGACCGGCTGACCGACCAGCTCCCCCGCCTCATAGCCGAACAAACTCTCCAGGGCGGGGTTCGTCATCTCGATCTTCCCTTCCGGATCGACCACCAGCAAGCCATTAGGATTGGCACTGATCAACAGTGCAAGATGCGCCTCCCGTTTGCGCAGCAGCATTTCGATCTGCTTACGCTTGGTGATATCCACCACAACGGCATCCACGTACTGCTGGC
Organism: uncultured Thiobacillus sp.; assembly: GCA_964513695.1. Taxonomy (GTDB): domain Bacteria; phylum Pseudomonadota; class Gammaproteobacteria; order Burkholderiales; family Thiobacillaceae; genus PFJX01. The sequence continues at coordinate 1,361 of CAZEOR010000397.1, read as the reverse complement.
CACGCTCGGTAAATGGGCTGAGGCTGATCTCCACTGGAAACAAAGTGCCATCACGACGTCGACCGGTGAGATCCCTGCCCGAGCCCATGGGACGGGCAACGGGGGATTTCAGATAAGCATCCCGTGTTCCGACATGGCTTGCGCGATGAGCTTCGGGCAGCAGGGTTTCCATCGGTTTCCCGAGCAGGGCACCGGTTTCATAGCCGAACATGCATTCCAAGGCCGGATTGGCAAGGACAATCTTGCCCTGGGCGTCGACCACCAACAGGCCGTTGGCATTGGCTTGCACCACCAGATGGAATCGCTCAAGAACCTCGCACATGCGATTGGCGGCCTCCGCCTCGGCATGCGCCTTGGCGACATCCACCACGGCACGGGTACGTCCGATCACCGCCCGTGCCAGCCAGGCCGCGAGCAGACCAAATACCACCAGCAACACCAATGCGATGCCACCTGCCGTTCGCCACGCACTTTGCTGGATTAGCGCCAGTTGCTGGCTGGAAACATGAGAAACCACCAACCAGTATGGAATATTCGGGATCTCCGCACTGGGTTCAGCCTTGAGGGGATAGACGGTGCTCCAGGTCCATAGTCCATCGCCCAACTCCACCTGGCCGGAAGGTATCTCGGTGATAGCCTTCCAGGCGGTGGGCTGACGACTGGCCAGGGTTTTCCTGTTATTGAACATGAAGCCCCATTCGTCATCGCTGTCCATGCTCCTCAGCCAGTACCCATCGCTATTGACCAGCATGGCGTGGTCGCGCGCATCCACCAGGCTTTTGGTGAAAGCCTCAAGCAACTCACGGGCGGCGATGTTCAGGACCACAATCCCACGGGGCCGGCCCAGCCGGTCCTGAATGGGGGAGGCAATCCTCAGCATGGGCCGGAAGGGCACTTCCACCTTGCCACGTTCCACATTCAGGTCCAGGGGCGAAATGTAGATCTGGCCCGGCTTCAGCTTCATGGCCGCCTTGAAATAGTAGCTGTCGGCCAGATTCTGCAATTCATCGCCCGAAACCAAGCGAACCTGACCAGCAGTATTGTTGACCCGAACCCGTTCCATGCCGGTTTCGTCGATCCAGCGCGCCTTGTCGTAACCTCCTGAGTAGGTGATCAGGTTCGAGAACGCGGTTTCGAGTGTCCGTGCGCCATCTCCGCCATTCAGCGCCCGACTCAAGGCCGGTTCGCTGATCAGGATACGCAAGTGGCGTAACGGAATGCGCAGTTCATCGTCCAGACGCATGACCCCCATAACCACATTGCCGATCTCGTTGGCCCGTACCAGAGTGAGTTCCCCATTGATCTGCTCTTTTCCCACATACCAGGCCCCGCTCAGGATAAGAAATAGAAACGGCATGAAG
>CAZEOR010000396.1:0-3164 GCA_964513695.1 uncultured Thiobacillus sp. | reverse complement strand
TGTTAAAGAACTGGTTGCGGGGACAGGATTTGAACCTGTGACCTTCGGGTTATGAGCCCGACGAGCTGCCAGACTGCTCCACCCCGCGTTTGGAGAAGCGAGACTATATAGTCTCCCCAAAGCCTCGTCAACACCATTTTGCATTCGATCTCAAACCAGCCCGCCAGGATTAGGATGTAACGCCGTGTCACCAGCGGAGCTTCACGTGTCCGACAACTTCAGCGTTGCACGTCTGCCACGCATCGAATTCGGCCCCAGGCGGCGTACCATGCTGCCCGACCTTGTAGCAGGATATGGACGACGCACCCTCATTGTCACCGGCTCCCGCTCCTTCATGGACAGCGCGCATTGGCAATCACTGAGCGCCGGGCTGGCGGAGCGAAGGATCACCTGGGAAATCATCCAGGTTCCCGGCGAGCCGACGCCAGAACTCGTGGACAGCAGTGTCCGCGCCCACGCCGGGCAAGGATTCGATTGCGTCCTGGGGATCGGCGGTGGCAGCGCGCTGGATGCGGCCAAGGCCATCGCGGGACTGCTGAAGCCCGGCAACTCGGTCATGGATCACCTGGAGGGCGTCGGGCCGGAGTTGCCCTATCGGGGCCCGGCCACACCGTTCATTGCCGTTCCCACCACGGCGGGCACCGGCTCTGAAGCCACCAAGAACGCGGTGCTCTCCACCCATGGCGAAGGTGGCTTCAAGAAATCCTTCCGCGACGACAAGCTGGTGGCCGAATATGCCGTCGTCGATCCGGACCTGCTGGCCAGCTGCCCGTCCGAGATCCTCGCGGCCAACGGCATGGATGCGTTCACGCAATTGCTGGAGTCCTACGTCTCGACGAAGGTGAACCCCTTCACCGACGCGCTGGCGCTCTCCGGCATGAAGAAAGCGCGGGATGCGCTGCTGCCCTGGTACGAGGGCGAAGGGGATGCCGCCGGCCATCGCGCGGCCATGGCCTATGCCGCACTGCTTTCCGGAATCACGCTGGCCCAGGTGGGACTGGGTTCGGTACATGGGCTGGCGGCGCCCCTGGGCGCGTTCTTTCCCATCCCCCACGGAGTCGTGTGCGGCACCCTGGTGGCCGAGGCCACCAGGGTCAACCTGGCCGCGCTAAGTGGAAGGGCGCTGGCGAGCCCGGCCATCGGGAGATATGCCGATGTGGGCAGGTTGCTGGCGGGAAAAACCATGCCCGACGAAAAAGCCCACGCAAGCCTGTTGGAAATTCTCGAAGACTGGACCCGGCGTCTGAAGCTGCCTCGCCTGGGAAACTACGGCATCCAGGACAAGGACGTTGAGCGCATCGTCGCGAACAGCCGTGGATCCAGCATGAAGACCAATCCCGTCACGCTGACCGACGCGGAAATCGCCGGCATCGTGCGGGCGCGGATTTAGCAGGCTTCCTTCAATCTTCTTCCCCGCCGATCACCCGCTGCACGATCTCGGCGGGGAAGCCGCGCCCGGCCAGGAAACGCATCTGTTTCGCCCGTTCGGCGGCATCCCTGGGAGCTTGTCCGAATTTTTTCAGCCAGACCGCGCGGGCGGCCGCCAGATCGGTGTCACGGGCTTCGGCCACGGCCTGCTCGATGATCACGGCGGGAACTCCCTTGTCACGCAGATCGGCCTTCAGCCGCACGCTGCCGTGGCGGCCCACCCGGGCGTGGGCCAGCATTTCCGCGTAACGAGCGTTGGACAGTAGGTTTTCCCGCTCCAGGTCGTCCAGCAGGGCCACGATTTCATCCGCCTCGGCGTGGGCGGACAGCTTGCGGGCCAGTTCGACGCGGCTGTGCTCCCGCCGCGCCAGGAAGTTCAGGGCCCGTTCCCGCAGTGTCACGCTTCAATGGCGGTGCCGGCGTGCTTGACGCCCAGCTTCTCGCGGATCTGGGCTTCGATCTCCTGGGCCATGTCGGGATGCTCGCGCAGAAACTCACGGGCGTTGTCCTTGCCCTGGCCGATCTTCTCGCCCTGATAGGCGTACCAAGCGCCAGACTTGTCGATGAACTTGTGGGTCACACCCAGTTCGATGATCTCACCCTCGCGGGAGACGCCCTCGCCGTACAGGATGTCGAAGATGGCTTCCTTGAAGGGTGGGGAAACCTTGTTCTTGACCACTTTCACCCGTGTTTCCGAACCCACCACCTCGTCACCCTTCTTGATCGCACCGATGCGGCGGATATCCAGGCGCACGGAAGCGTAGAACTTGAGCGCGTTGCCGCCGGTGGTGGTTTCCGGGCTGCCGAACATGACGCCGATCTTCATGCGGATCTGGTTGATGAAGATGACCAGGGTGTTGGTGCGCTTGATGTTGGCGGTGAGCTTGCGCAGGGCCTGGCTCATCAGGCGGGCCTGCAGGCCCACGTGGGAATCGCCCATCTCGCCCTCGATTTCCGCCTTCGGGGTCAATGCCGCCACCGAGTCGATGACGATCACGTCCACCGCGCTGGAGCGCACCAGCATGTCGGCGATTTCCAGGGCCTGCTCGCCGGTATCCGGCTGGGAGATCAGCAGTTCGCCCACGTTCACGCCCAGCTTCTGGGCGTATTGGGGGTCGAGGGCGTGTTCCGCGTCGATGAAGGCCGCCGTGCCACCCAGCTTCTGCATCTGGGCGATGACCGACAGGGTCAGCGTGGTCTTGCCGGACGATTCCGGACCGTAGATTTCCACCACCCGGCCGCGCGGCAGGCCGCCGATGCCGAGGGCCACATCCAGGCCCAGGGAGCCGGTGGAAACGGCCTGGATGTCGTCGGCGATGCTGCCGTCGCCCATGCGCATGATGGAGCCCTTGCCGAACTGTTTTTCGATCTGGGCGAGGGCGGCGGCCAGGGCCTTGCTGCGGTTTTCATCCATGACTTTTCCTCCTGAATTAGGTCTGAATTGAATGCTGGTTTTCGAGCCGCGCGATTATGTCACGAGGGCCAGCATCCGACCCAGGGCATGACGGACGGACTGGGCGCGCACTTGGCGACGATCGCCGGAAAAGTGCGTCAGATCGGTCAAGGTGGCTTCCCCGGCCCTGGCCCAGGCAAAGCAGACCGTGCCGACCGGCTTGTCGGGACTGCCGCCGCCCGGCCCGGCGATGCCGGTGATGGCGAAGGCGCACTGGGCGCGGCTGTGGCGCAGCGCGCCTTCCACCATTTCCCTGGCCGTCTCGGTGCTCACCGCGCCGGAT
>CAZEOR010000395.1:0-3167 GCA_964513695.1 uncultured Thiobacillus sp. | reverse complement strand
ACACAAGCGTTCACACTCTTTCCCTACACGACGCTCTTCCGATCTCCTTCACCAGGTAGCGCCCCACCAGGTCGGAGGCGGTCAGGTCGTCATGGCAGGACACGGTGATCAGCGGCCGCTTCAGGCGCCAGGCCATGTACTCCATGAAGCGGGTTTTGCCGCAGCCGGTGGGCCCCTTCAGCAGGATCGGGAGCCTGTTTTTGTAGGCCGCCTCGAAGATGGCGATCTCGTTGCCGACGGCTTCGTAATAGGGTTGTTTCCGGATGAAATGCTCTTCGGGGGCGAGGGCGTGGGCGTCCAAGATGGGTCTCGGTGATGAGGTGAGAGGGAGGTTTGCACGGTACGCGGGAATTCTCGCCGGATGGGGAATCGATGCAACCCCGGAACCAGGAGGGGAACGGGGAGGCAGCCGGGCAACCCGAGCCCGAGTGGCGCCTTCGGTGCGTGCAGCCGTCGATCCCGCATGAATCCCAGACGCCAACCACGCCAAGCGGGATGACGGCTCAGCGGAAAGCTATCCGAGCTAAGGGATCAGTGTCCGCTTGGTTTTTCCGCATCAGTGACATTGTTCCCATTTATCTCCAAAACCCGCCCAGGGGGCGGGAGGAGAGGGTTTCACAAGCCAACGCCTCAGGCGCTCTTGTCCTTCTGCTCGCCTGCCAGCGCGGCATGGGCGGCGGCCAGACGGGCGACGGGGACGCGTGGACCGGAGCAGGAGACGTAGCTCAGGCCCACCTCGTGGCAGAAGCGGATGGAGGCGGGGTGGCCGCCGTGCTCGCCGCAGATGCCGACCTTCATGTCCGGGCGGGTGCCGCGGCCCCAGGCGATGGCCAGTTGCATGAGCTTGCCCACGCCCTTGACGTCCAGCACCTCGAACGGGTTGTCCTGCAGGATCTTGTGCTGGTTGTACATGGGCAGGAATTTGTTCTCGGCGTCCTCGCGCGAGAAGGAGAAGGTGGCCTGGGTCAGGTCGTTGGTGCCGAAGGAGAAGAATTCGGCTTCCTCTGCCAGGCTTTCGGCGCGCATGCAGGCGCGCACTACTTCCAGCATAGAGCCGAACTTGAAGTCGAGCTTGACGCCATAGGCCGCTTCCACGTCGGCGCGGATGGCCTCGACCCAGACCTTCACCTGCTTCAGTTCCTGGGCGGTGCAGACCTGGGGCACCATGATTTCCGGGTGCACCTCGATGCCGGCCTTCTGGCATTCGGCGGCGGCTTCCAGGATGGCGCGGATCTGCATGGAATAGATTTCCGGGTAGGTCAGGCCCAGGCGCACGCCGCGATGGCCGAGCATGGGGTTGACCTCGAACAGGGCGCGCACCTTTTTCAGCATGGCCTCCTTCTTGGTGATGGCCTCGTCCACCAGCACAGGGTCGGCCGGTCTATGCACCTGGGGATGGGTGTCGCGGGTGCGGTACATGAAGTCCACCGCGTCGGAAAGCACCTGCAAGCCGCGCAGGGTGTCGCGCAGGTGTTTCAACTGGTCGAGTTCCTCCACGAGCTGGTCGGCGCTGGGCAGGAATTCGTGGATGGGCGGGTCGAGCAGGCGGATGGTGACCGGGCGCGGCGCCATGACCTTGAAGATGCCGGCGAAATCCGCGCGCTGGATCGGCAGCAGCTTGTTGAGGGCGACCTGGCGGTCGCCGAGGGTGTCGGCGACGATCATCTCGACGACGATGGGCAGCCGCTCCACCGCGTTGAACATGCGCTCGGTCCTGCACAGGCCGATGCCCATGGCGCCGTATTTCAGCGCCCGCTCGGCGTCGTTGGGGGTGTCCGCGTTGGCCATCACTTTCAGCCGCGCCACTTGGTCGGCCCAGCCCAACAGGGTGGCCAGTTCCGGCGAGAAGTCGGCTTCGATCATGGCCACCTCGCCCAGGTAGACGTTGCCGGTGGTGCCGTCGATGGTGATGACGGCGCCCTCGCCGAACACCTGGTCGCCCACCACGGCCTGACGCGTGCGGACATCGACATGGATGCCCTCGGCGCCGGCCACGCAGGGCTTGCCCATGCCGCGCGCGACGACGGCGGCGTGGCTGGTCTTGCCGCCGCGGCTGGTGAGAATGCCCTGGCTGGCGAAGAAGCCGTGGATGTCTTCCGGCTTGGTCTCCTCCCGCACCAGGATGACTTTCTCGCCGGCGCGGCCGAGCTTCTCGGCGCGGTCAGCGTCGAACACGGCGATGCCGCAGGCCGCCCCCGGCGAGGCCGGCAGGCCGCGCGCGACGGCTTTGGCGCCGGATTTCGGGTCCAGGCGCGGAAACAACAGTTGCTCCAGCATTTCCGGCTGGATGCGCAGCAGGGCCTGGCGCTGGTCGATCAGGCCCGCCTGGACCATTTCCACCGAGGTGCGCACCAGGGCGGCGGCGTTCATCTTGCCGTTGCGGGTTTGCAGGCAGTACAGGGTGCCCTTCTCGATGGTGTATTCGTAGTCCTGCACTTCCTTGTAGTGGTTTTCCAGCTGGTCGCGCAGTTGCACCAGTTGCCGGTACAGGTCGGGCATTTCCGTGGCCAGTTCGGCCACCGGCTTGGGCGTGCGGATACCGGCGACGACGTCCTCGCCCTGAGCGTTGGTCAGGTACTCGCCGAACATCACGTTCTCGCCGGTACCGGGGTCGCGGGTGAAGCCGACGCCCGTCGCCGAGTCGTCGCCCATGTTGCCGAATACCATGGCCACCACGTTGACCGCCGTGCCGTTGGCCATGGCCGGGGTGATCTTGAACTCGCGCCGGTAGTCCACCGCGCGCTTGCCGCCCCAGGAGTTGAATACCGCCTTGATGGCGATCTCCAGCTGTTCATAGGGGTCGGCCGGGAAGGCCTTGCCGGTGTGGGTCTGCACCACGTCGAGGAAGCGTTCGGCAATCTCGGCCAGGTCACGCGCGGACAGGCCGACATCGTGCTTGACCCCGGCCTTCTGCTTGACCGCGTCGAATTCGGCGTCGAACAGCTCCTCCGGCACGCCCAGGGCCACCTTGCCGAACAACTGGATGAAGCGGCGGTGGGCGTCGAAGCCGAAACGCTCGTTGCCGGTCTGGGCGATGAGGCCTTGCAGGGTATCGGGGTTGAGGCCCAGGTTGAGGATGGTGTCCATCATGCCCGGCATGGACATGGCCGAGCCGGAGCGCACCGACACCAGCAGCGGGTTGTCGCGGCTGCCGAACACCTTGCCGC
>CAZEOR010000394.1:0-3167 GCA_964513695.1 uncultured Thiobacillus sp. | reverse complement strand
CATCGCGGCGACCGTCGCCGTGGCCACACCGTGCTGGCCGGCGCCGGTCTCGGCAATCACCCGCTTCTTGCCCATGCGCCGGGCCAGCAGGGCCTGGCCGATGGTGTTGTTGATCTTGTGGGCGCCGGTGTGGTTCAGGTCTTCCCGCTTCAGGAAGATCTGGGCGCCGCCCAGCATCTCGGACCAGCGTTTGGCGTGGTAGATGGGGCTGGGCCGTCCCACGTAGTGGCGAAGTTCGTGGCGGAATTCCTCCTGGAAATCCGGATCGTGACGGGCGGCCTCGTATTCGTGTTTCAGCTCGTCCAGGGCCGCCATCAGGGTCTCGGCGACGAATACGCCGCCGTAGGGGCCGAAATGCCCGCGGGCGTCCGGCATGTCATTCATCTGCATTTCTCACTTCCTTAATGAAGGCGGCGATTCTGGCCGCGTCCTTGATGCCTTTCGACACTTCCACGCCGCTGCTGACATCCACCGCCCAGGGCCGCACCGTCCGTATGGCCTGGCCCACATTCGCTGCGGTCAAACCACCGGCCAGAATCACCGGTCTGCGCAAATCCGGGGGGATCAAGGCCCAGTCGAAGCACTCTCCGCTACCACCGTGGATGCCCTCGGTCCATGCATCCAGCAATAGTCCCTGAGCACCGGCATACAAGGCTGCTAATTGTAACAAATCGACTCCCGGCCTTACCCGGGCGGCCTTCAGGTAAGGCAAACCGAAAGAGCGACAGAATTCAGGGGACTCCTCTCCGTGGAACTGCAGGACATCAGGACGCACCTGACGCAACACCAAGGCCACTTCCTCGACGTCAGGGTTGACGAACAAAGCGACCCGGCTGACGAAGGGCGGCAGGGCGTCGACAATTTCACAAGCCTGGATCGGGCTCACATTGCGGGGACTTCTGGCGTAGAACACCAGGCCGATGGCATCCGCCCCTGCTCGGGCAGCGCTCAAGCCATCCTCGACGCGGGTGATGCCGCATATCTTGGTTCGTGTCATGTCACGTGAGGCGCTAGTAGAAAAGTTGGCGTGGGAGGAACAGGCAAACCGAAGATGTGATCGTAGCGTACCCCGGCCAGATAGAGTCCGTCGGGGGCGAAAGTGGCCGCACCATGAGCTCGGTTGCGGGAATCCAACAACTCACCGATCCACTCCCGCGGCCGGCGTTTGAGCCCCACCCAGACCAGGGCGCCCACCATGTTGCGGATTTGATGGTGCAGGAAGGCATTGGCGCGAAACTCGAAAAAGATGAACTCGCCTTGTCTCGACACACTGGTATGACGCAGATCCCTGACCGGTGTTCTGGCTTGGCATTCTGCGGCACGGAAAGCGGTGAAGTCATGGGTGCCTTCAAGCAACTTCGCCGCCTCGGCCATGGCCGCTTCGTCCAGATATCCGAACACCCACCCAACTCGACCCGCCAGCAGGGTCGGGCGTACGGGACGATTGAGCAGAACATAACGATAAGTCCGCTCCAGCGCCGCCCGTCGCGCATCGAATTCGATAGGAACGCGCTTCGCCCAGAGCACCGAGACTCCGGTCGGCAGATGGGAATTGACGCCACGCACCCAAGCTTGTGCCGGACGAACTTGCTCGGCATCGAAATGCACGACTTGAGCGAGGGCATGCACCCCGGTATCGGTTCGACCTGCGACGATGGTGCGGACGGGGCCGCCATGGATTATTGCGATGGCCCGTTCCAGATGATCCTGAATTCCGCACCCACCCGGCTGGGTCTGCCAACCGCAGAAGCCGCGGCCGTCATATTCGAGTCCGATGGCTATGCGCTCAGCCATAAGCCCACGATACCGGATAGTAGAAGCGTAGGAACAATCACATCGAAAGGCCGGGGTGGACGGGTCTGGACATGAACTTGTTGGGGGAGTCCAGATCCTTCGCACTGATTCAGAAGGCGAACAAGATTTCCTCGCCCGCGCTCCAACCCTTCGATGGCCTTGAGCGTGAGCCCAAGCCGCAGAGCCAAGCGGCCGCAATCCAGCCCGAGATGGGAAAACGGCCGCGCCAACTGGTACAGCCCGCCGAGAAGCCTGTCGGCAGACTGGGCCAAAACAAGGATATCCAGCCAAAGCAGCAGGGCCAGAAGCCCCATGGCCTGTCTCCCACCATGCAATAGCCCTTCGATACTGGGAGAATAATTGCCAAACGGTAAAAACAGCGGCTGACCAGGCAGGCCGTAGGCATAACCCAGAACCAGCACAAGCAGCAGCCAGCGGGTACGCCACAGCAGCATGAAGGGTGAGCGCCGCAGATGGGCAAGTATAGGAAACGCGACAATAAGGCAGATCGACAGCATGAAAAAAGGCAGCCCTGGGATCACCAGGGCTGCCAGGAGGTAAGTCAGTATCCGACTTGCCGGGTGCAATCAGCCCGCCTCGGCCATCAACTTACCCGCCTCGGCTTTCTGCCCGGCATCCCCTTCATTCAGCACTTCCTGAAGAATCTCCCGTGCGCCTTCCCGGTCGCCCATTTCCAGATAGGCCTTGGCCAGGTCCAGCTTGGTGTTGACCTCTTCCCGCAATGCCGGATCGATGGAAGCATCGTCCGGCTGTGACTCCGTTTCCGCGGCGGGTCCCGGTACCAGAACCTCGGACATGACCAATTCTTCAGGAGCGGCGGCCTCGGCGGGTTCGAAATCCAAAGAGGGCTCGAATTCGAGAGGTGTTTCCTCGCTGGTCGGCGTTTCTAGCGGAGCGGCATCCAGAGATTCGGCTTCGAACGTATTTGTCTCGATCGTATCGGTCGAAAGATCCAGATCGATTCCAGAAAGATCCAACTCTGGAACAGCTTCCGCAGGAACCTCAATTTCTTCTGCCGTAGCTGCGAAATCCAGGGTAGGCATCGGTTCGAGCACTTCTTCGGCAAGAGTTTCGAGAGGTGACTCTGCGGCCAAATCCTCCTGCATTTCCATGACCGCCTCAGCCAGCCCGGTTTCCTGGGCTTCCGGCTCCGGTTCCGGTTCCGGCATGGCGAATACCGGATTGCTTTCGAAAACCAGAGTGTCGTCCATTGAAGGCTGAGCCGCAGGCTCAGGCGCAGGAGGCGCGATGTTCTCGGCAGCAGGGGAAACCGCAGGCTCGTCCCCCCAACCTGTATCCATGGAAGGGGTGAACTCGAGGGTATTGTCATCCTCCGTGGGTGGCGCACGCCA
>CAZEOR010000393.1:0-3169 GCA_964513695.1 uncultured Thiobacillus sp. | reverse complement strand
TGAAGCTGATCGTGGACCTGATCTACGAAGGCGGCATCGCCAACATGAACTACTCCATCTCCAACAACGCGGAGTATGGCGAGTACGTGACCGGCCCCGCCGTCATCAACGATCAATCCCGCGCCGCCATGCGCCAGGCTCTGAAGAACATCCAGAACGGCGATTACGCCAAGCGTTTCATTCTCGAGGGCAAGACCAACTATCCCGAGATGACCGCCCGTCGCCGCCTCAACGCCGAGCATCCCATCGAGATCGTCGGCGAGAAGCTGCGCGAGATGATGCCCTGGATCAAGGCCAACAAGCTGGTGGACAAGAGCCGCAACTGAGCCGGCAGCCCGCGGATGTCAGTAGGCGTATGCTGATAGCTGCCGACTGACAGCCGCCAGCGCCCGACCCAAATGTGTATCGGACTTATGCCCCCGACCAAAGCTCCCTGGCCCCACCCGCTTATTGCCCGTGAGGGCTGGCCGTTTCTTGCCCTTTCCTTGCTTGCCGCACTGGTCGTGACCTGGCTGGCAGGTTGGGGGTGGGCTGCTCCCGTCTGGGTGATCGCTGTGTTCGTCCTGCAGTTCTTCCGCGATCCGGCTCGTGTCGTACCTATTGGGGAAGAATTGGTCCTATCCCCGGCGGATGGCCGCATCGTCGCGGTGGAAAAGACCGAGGATCCCTGGCTCAAGCGCGAGGCATTGAAGATCAGCGTCTTCATGAACGTGTTCAACGTCCACTCCAATCGGGCGCCGGTGGATGGCGAAGTCAAGGGCCGCTGGTACAACCCGGGCAAGTTCATCAACGCCGACTTGGCCAAGGCCTCGACAGAAAACGAACGCAACGCCGTATGGTTCCGGACGTTGGATGGCAAGGATGTCACCAGTGTGCAGGTGGCTGGTTTGATTGCACGCCGCATCCTGTGCTACGTGGAACCCGGTGCCCACCTGCAACGGGGACAGCGCTACGGCTTCATCCGCTTTGGCTCTCGCGTGGACGTCTATCTACCCACCGACGCCAAACCGCGCGTAGCCTTGGGCGACAAGGTGCGTGCTGCCAGCGACGTACTGGCGCAACTTTGAGCGACGACATGCATGATCCGGTGACCGAACAGGAACCGGGGCATGACGAGGCCCCCACCAAACCCACTCGGCGCGGCATCTTCCTGCTACCCAATCTGTTTACCACGGGAGCGCTTTTCGCCGGATTCTTCGCCATCGTCCAGGCCATGAACGGCCGTTTCGAGATGGCTGCCGTGGCCATCTTCGTGGCCATGATCCTGGACGGTCTGGATGGCCGGGTGGCGCGCATGACCAACACCCAGTCAGCCTTCGGAGCTGAATACGATTCCCTTTCGGACATGGTTTCCTTCGGTGTGGCACCTGCCCTGGTGATGTACAGCTTTGCCCTGAAGGACATGGGCAAACTGGGTTGGGTCGCCGCATTTGTTTTCTGCGTAGGCGCCGCGCTGCGCCTGGCGCGCTTCAACACCATGCTGGCGGTCCAGGACAAGCGCTGGTTCATGGGCTTGCCCAGCCCGGCAGCGGCGACCCTGGTGGCGGGTTTCGTCTGGGTGATGGTGGACAACCATGTCAAGGGTGAAGAGATTCGCTGGCTGGCCTGGGGGCTGACGCTGTTCGCCGGCATCAGCATGATCACCAATTTCCGCTTCTACAGCGGCAAAGACATCAACCTGAAGCGTAGCGTGCCATTCGTGGTCATCGTGCTGGTTGCGCTTTCTTTCAGCCTGGTTTCCGTCGACCCGCCCATCGTGTTGTTCCTGCTGCTTCTGGCTTATGGCCTGTCCGGATATGTCTACTGGATCAAGAAGCGGATTTCCAGAAAGCGCCCCAATGCTGCGCCGACCGAAAAATAGCTGTTGGAGCCTGTCATGACAGATTCATTGATTATTTTCGACACTACCTTGCGTGATGGCGAGCAGAGTCCCGGTGCTGCCATGACCAAGGATGAGAAGATTCGCATTGCACGGCAGTTGGAGCGCTTGGGTGTGGACGTCATCGAGGCGGGATTCGCGGCTGCCAGTCCGGGCGATGCGGAAGCCATTCGCGCAGTCGCCGGCATCATCAAGAACTCGACGGTCTGTTCCCTGGCCCGCGCCAACGAACGGGATGTGCGGGCCGCTGGCGAAGCCATCAAGCCTGCCGTCTCCGGGCGCATCCATACCTTCATCGCCACCAGCCCCATCCACATGGAAAAGAAGCTGCGCATGCAGCCCGACCAAGTGGTGGAAGCAGCGGTCAAGGCCGTAAAAATGGCGCTGGAATACACCGATAACGTGGAGTTTTCCGCCGAGGACGCGGTGCGTTCCGAAATGGACTTCCTCTGCCGCGTGTTCGAGGCGGTTATCCAGGCCGGCGCCAAGACCCTCAACGTGCCGGATACCGTCGGTTACAGCATCCCGGCCCTGTGGGGCGAGCGCATCCGCCAGTTGATTGAGCGGGTACCCAATTCCAACAAGGTGATCTGGTCCACCCACTGCCACAACGACCTGGGCATGGCGGTGGCCAACTCCCTGGCTGCCGTGATGAACGGCGCCCGCCAGGTGGAATGCACCATCAACGGACTGGGCGAGCGGGCCGGCAATGCCTCGCTGGAGGAAATCGTGATGGCGGTGAAGACGCGCCGGGACGTGTTCGGCTGCGATTCCCGCATCGACACCACCCAGATCGTGCCCACCTCCCGCCTGGTATCCCAGATCACCGGCTACCCGGTGCAGCCCAACAAGGCCATCGTCGGCGCCAACGCCTTCTCCCACGAGTCCGGCATCCACCAGGACGGCGTGCTCAAGCACCGGGAGACCTACGAGATCATGCGCGCCGAGGACGTGGGCTGGGGCGCCAACAAGCTCACCCTGGGCAAGCTCTCCGGCCGCAACGCCTTCCGCACCCGCCTGCATGAACTGGGTATCGTGCTGGAGAGTGAAGAGGCCCTCAATTCTGCCTTCTCCCGCTTCAAGGCTCTGGCCGACAAGAAGCGGGAGATCTTCGATGAGGACTTGCAGGCCCTGGTGGCGGTAGACGCCAATCTGGATGCCTGCGACCGTTTCAAACTAGTGTCGCTAAAAGTCTGCTCTGAGACCGGCGAGACGCCCCACGCCTTCGTTGTACTGTCCGACGGTGGCACAGAGATCAAGGCCGACGAGACCGGCGGCGGTCCGGTGGAC
>CAZEOR010000392.1:0-3171 GCA_964513695.1 uncultured Thiobacillus sp. | reverse complement strand
AACGCCTCCTACTTCTATGACCAGACCTACGGGGTCACCCTGGGCCTGTTCGACACGCGGGGCAACAACAACACCGCCCTGTGGAACACGGTGATGGGTAATGACAAGCCAGATTCCCGCGGCTATATTGCCCAGATCGATTGGACGCCCTGGGGCAAGGAAAGCTCCTGGAATGCGCCTTGGGCCAACCTGCGCCTGGGCCTGCAATACACGGGCTACAACAAGTTCGACGGCGCCAGCGCCGGTGCCCGCGACAACAACTCCCTGTCCGTGTTCGCCTGGACCACCTTCTGAGGCGCCCGGACATGACCACGCTTAAACACATCCTGCCCCTGTTGCTCGCGGTGCCGGTGCTGTTGGCTTGGCTTGCCTTGGCCAACGAGGCCAGCGCGAGCGATGCCGGCCGTGGCGCCAAGGTCTTCGACGAGGAATGCGCCGAATGCCACAGCGCCAAACCCGGCAAGAACAAGAAGGGGCCGACCCTGTTCGGCGTTGCCGGCCGCGCCGCCGCGAGCGTGCCCGACTATGTCTATTCCGACGCCATGAAAGGCAGCGGCGTCGCCTGGAGCGCGGACAAGCTGGACGCTTACATCGCCGCCCCGCGCAAGCTGGTGCCCGGCTGCAAGATGAAATACGACGGTCTGGCCGATGCCAAGGCGCGCGCCGCCCTGATCGAATTCCTGAACAACAACCGCTGAAAGAGAAACATGACACTCAAACCCTGGCTGTTTGCCGCCGCCGGCCTGTTCGCCCTGGCCGCCCATGCCGCGGACCCCGATGACATGGTCAAGTATCGCAAGAACGTGATGAACGCCAATGGCGGCCTGATGGGCGCCAGCAATGCCCTGATCCAGAACAAGGTGGCATTCAAGGGCCAGTTGGCCGCTTACGCCAAGGCGCTGGAAGCCCTCAACAAGGATTTGCCCGCGTTGTTCCCCAAGGGCGGCAACGGTGGCGATAGCGACGCCCTGCCGGATGTCTGGAACAAGCGGGCTGAATTCGAGCGTCGCGCCAAGGATACCCAGGCCAAGGCCGCCGCCTTCGCCAAGGCCGCCGCCGCCGGGGAAGCGAAGACCGCGGAAAGATTCAAGGATCTTTCGGATGCCTGCAAAAGCTGCCACAAGGATTTCCGCAAGTAAGCGGGCGGCGACATGGCCTATCCCGATCCCAAGCGTGGCGTCCGGCCGCTGATCTTCGCCCTTTGCATGGCGGCGGGCGCAACCCAGGCCGCCACGCCGATCAGCCGGGGCGAATACCTTTACAAGCTTTCCGGCTGCGAGAACTGCCACACCGACAGGGAGCACGATGGCGCCCGCCTGGCCGGAGGGCGCAAGCTGACCACGCCCCTGGGCGTGTTCCATACGCCCAACATCACGCCGGACAAGGACACCGGCATTGGCCGCTGGAGTGAGGCCGATTTCATCCGCGCGTTGCGCGAAGGCAAGAGCCCGAGCGGTTACCACTACTACCCGAGTTTTCCCTATACCTCCTATACCCGCTTGAGCGACGCCGACATGCGGGCGTTGTGGGGCTATCTGCGCTCGGTCCCGCCGGTCCGGCAAGCCAATGAACCCCACGAACTGCCCTGGTACCTGCGTTTCAGGCCCCTGTTGGCATTCTGGAAATGGCTGTACTTCGATGCCGGCGCGTACCGTCCCGTGGCGGCCAAATCCCCGGAATGGAATCTGGGCGCCTATCTGGTACAGGGGCCCGGCCACTGCGCCGAATGCCACACGCCACGCAACAGGCTGGGTGGTTATCGTCAAGGCATCTACCTGGACGGAACGATAGAAGGTCCCGAGGGTGGCGTGGTGCCCAATATCACGCCGGACAAGCGATTCGGCATCGGCAAATGGAAAACCACGGACTTGGCCCAATACCTGGAATCCGGCATCCGCGCGGACGGCGACTGCGCCGGCAGCCTCATGGCCGAGGTCATCGACAACGGCTTGAAATATCTTTCCGCCCAGGATCTGCACGGCATCGCCACCTACGTCGCCGATCAGCCCGCCGTGGCGAACCCGGTGCGCAAACCCGGCAAGTCGGAACAGGCGAGGAAACACGGAAACGACCAGGATTACTGAGATCCGCGCATCCGGCGGGGCGCGCGGGCCGCGCATCGAGTCCGGCCAGGGCCCGAATGAGGGTCGCATGATGGGGCGATAGCGATCATGCTGGGGCTGGCGCTTATTTCGCCACGCCGCCCGGTTTCCCTCGATTCCAGGGTGGGCATTCCCATTCCGTCTCCTATGATCTGTGGGTAGACAGTTTCCTCAACCCACGCGGAGCATTCCATGAGTGACGCGCTCAACTACCTGATCGCCGTGCGCGGCGACGCCCTCGGCCACTATTTCAAGTTCCTCAAGGACACCGGCAAGCATCTGGACCCGAAGACCCGGGATCTGATCTCGGTCATCACCAAGGTCCATTCCCAGACCGAGGGGGGCTTCAAGCAATACCTGATGCGGGCACTGCGCGACGGCTGCACGCCCATGGAAATCATCGACGCCCTGCTCATGGCCTTCCCCGCCCTGGGGCTGGCCAAGATCGTCTGGGCCGCCGAGATTCTGCTGGAAATGGACATGCCGGAGTTCTCGCCGGAACTTATCAACAGCCTGCCCCAGTGGCGCGACGTGATGGCGGTCGACGATGCGGCCGACGGCCAGGTGAGCCGGGTGGATTGCGGCGCCCGCACGGTGTTCGTCTACCGGGAGGGAGACAGTTTCAAGGTCTACGACTCCCACTGCCCGCACCGGGTCACCAACATTCCCCACCTGGCCGTGGAGGGCAAGACCCTGACCTGCCCGAAGCACCACTGGAAATTCGACATCACCACGGGCCAGTGCATCGAGATCGGCAAGCACCCGCTCAAGGCCTTCGAAACCAAGGTGGAGAACGGCCGCCTGCTGGCGCTCTGGTGACCGCGCCGTTGTGATTCCGGCTCAGGCCGGTCCGCTGCGCGACCTGAGCATGGCGCGTGATGCCGCGAGCACGGTGCCCAATCCGGCCAGAAAGAAGGCCAGGTTCCCGGGTTCGGGTACCGCCGCGACCGGGGAGACGACATAGCCTTGCAGCCAGTCGAGCTGGGCATATACCGAGACGTCTCCCGCATAGTCGCCGAAGCTGCTGTCGGCGGCGCCATTCGTCCCCGCCACAGGCGCCCGGATGCTG
>CAZEOR010000391.1:0-3172 GCA_964513695.1 uncultured Thiobacillus sp. | reverse complement strand
AGCAGGGAGCCTACGGCCAGGTCCACCTCCACCAGTTCGGCCACACGGCGGAAGAATGCCTCAATCGCGCCTTGGGCGCCCGTCCAGTCGCCGATTTTCACCGACCGGGCCTCGTAATGCTCGGTGCCGAGGGCCACGGTGAGCAGGCGCCAGCGGGTTTTTTGTTTGATGCCGCCATCCGACCAGGGAAAGCTTTTATCCAACAACGCCCCCGCCACCGCGCTCTTGAAGAGCGCCGCAGCCACATAGGACTGGTCCCACAGCGTCACATCGTTGTTGGGGAGCCGCGTTTCGGCCAAGGTGGCAAGGAAAGCGCGGCGGATGAAGGCCCTCTCGCCGATGGCGCTTTCTCGCCAGCGCTTCCACGAGGCTACGTCCTGCGCATTTTGCGTTCCTAGGCCGCGCAGTTCTTCTAGCACCCGGCGGATTTCACTCACCAGTTGGCGCCAGCCCTGGGGCGAGAGGATCTCCGGCGGGTCGGCCAGCAGGTTGCGTTTGGGGTAGCCCCAGGGGGAGGAAAGCCACATGTGGGGGATGGATTGATTTAGATACTTTGATGTGGAAGTTGGTAGGTTTTTCTCCACACCGGAGACAATGCCGTGCCCGGCCTGAAGCAGACCTAGGAGGCCCGGATCTCGCTCGGCATGCTTTTCAGTAAACTCGGCAAAAGTGTTGGGCCAAGCTTGGGCGAGGTTGCCGCTGCTGTAACGTTGTTTGACCCACCCCAGCAGGTCATCCCAGGAGAAAGGCGGTGTCTCCTGCCGATGCCATCGGCGTTCGTCATAGTCGTTGTTTTCACCCCCGTGGCGGCGCAGGAACTCGGCCCGCGCCTTGCCCGCCATGTGGAACCAGCCGATGGCCTCCATGGCCAGGAGCAAGGGCCGGTGCTGACGCAGGGTTTCAGCCGGTGCGAACGTGGTGCTCATGGCGCACCTCCTGCAGTGAGCCAGTTCTGCACTTCTTCCCAGAGTTCCGCGCGATTGTTCTTATCCACGCTGCCGTGTACTTTGTGAAAGGCATCCCATTTTTCGATCCTTGCCGTCCCCCAGCCCACGGTGCGCTTGGCGGAGATGCCGTAAATGGTCAGCAAAGTTTCCACGGCCTCCAGGAGTTTGGGCAAAGCCTCTTTAGGATCGGCCGCAGGCTTCATTCCCGGCCAGGGGGCGTAGAGGAGGGAAAGGGTGCCTTTTCCTCCCTCTTCGAACTCCTCCGACTTATCCTGTTTATCCTGTTTTGGCCTGCGCCCTGGCACTACCTCATAGTAAATCGGCTGGGTTCCGTCGCGGCGCTCCCGGCTGTGGGGGTTGATGACTTCAAAGTTGATTTTGTTGAACCAAGTGGGATAGAAGACCAGCGCGCCCCGACTGAACTCCTCGCCCTCACCCTTCTCGTTGCCAAAGAGGTGCAGAATCCAGCCCGGATCGCGCCAGCCGTCTAGCTTGCCATTGTGCTTTTCCAGGTGCTCCCGTAATCCTGCCTGCATGCGGCAGGCCCAGCGTAGCATCCCCTTCCAGGACGATGCCGCCATGAAGGGCACGCCGAACACCCGGTCCTTGCGCACGGGGTTGTCCAGCACGTGGAAGACACGGTCGTCTTTGGAGTACCAGGGGGTGAGAAGTTCAAACTCCACCTGGAAGGCGAGCCAATCTGAGGAAGGGAGAGATGAAAAATCAGGAGCGTTTTGTGAGATAAAGTCAGGCTTGGTAATATCCCCTCGCACACGTTGCATATAGCGGTTGCGAGCCTTCGCTTTACCCCCTCGGAAGAAACGCACCGACACCGCATCCACAAAGCCGCCCGCAAGCCCCTCAGGTCCCGTCAGAGTTTCTTTCTGATTGGCATTACTGGCCATATCGGCAAAATAGTCCCAACTCATAGGTTTCCCTCGTGCTAAAACAGTTGATTCAGAACCTGCTCGCCTGTTAGAAACCTACGCTCAGGCTGAAAATTACTCCATACCTGTCCAAGGCGGCGCTTCATTTCGTCAAACTCCACAAGCCCCGGCTTGACGAACCCGAAGGTGCGACAGCCTTCCGAGTCCTTGAAACTGAAAACTTTCTTGCTCTCTGGCTCAACACCATGTTGTTTGTCAGGGCGTCTTCCGGCTAGCCAGGAATCGCCCTGGGAGAATTGGCTTTTAGGTTCCGCACGACCAATAACAAAATTGAAAGAGCTGGTATCGGCATTCTGCCTCGCCAAATACCGCCCGTTCACGCACCAGAAGTTTTGCAGCGAGGCCCAGGCAAAGGCGATATCATTGAAATCCCTACGCCACTGCGGACGGCGTGCATATTCTTCTGCCACCTCTCGGCTACAACCGATCCCTTTTGGGCGCCGCTCGACAGCCAAAAGTCCAAAGTCCCTATGATGTAAGGCGTTCTCGCGCCCTGGCTCATCCGACGGCTTGAACACCGTCTTCCCGCCAATGGCGCCGTAGTCGGCAATCAGGCGCAGGGTGGCGTCCAGCAGGCACCACTCTTGGAGTTCAATAGGGCGCAGGGGGATGAAGCGCAAGATGAAGGTTTGGTTCGCCTGGATCTGGTTTTGAACGACCTGGTCCCGGTCGTCCAGAACCATCAGCCGGAACTTGCGGGCCCACCCGGTGCAGCCGAAAAGTTCGCAGGCCACGCAATGCCGGCCGTTTTGATCAGGGCAACGCACATCCGACGTGGGATCGCACGCCTTGCCGCCCAGGCCGCGCACCAGCACTTCGTACCACCAGCGCAGAGAACCCATAATGCCCGGGGGGATAAGACGGTCTGACTTCTGACCGACATCACCGGTCCAGATCTTGGTCAGGGCTCGCAGCGTCCACTTGTCCATGTCCGCCTCTCCTTCACAAGTTATTCCGGCAAAAGCCGATATTGCTTAATCCTGGCAATTCCCCCCAAACAATGCTTGCTGATGTAAACCTATTGCCCCGTCAATGAGCCACATGTCATAAGCAGCAACACCGTGTACCCCTGGATGGTGCGCCCATTCTCCTGATCAGTATCGTTTCTCCCCTGCAACCGGAAGCCGAGGGTGGTCCTGCCAATCCTCACGGTCATCTTCTCCCCAGCGGCTGATTGATCAAGCATCCTTCTCGCGCCCCTCCTCCAAAGCCCTCCTACGCCGTATCCAACTCAGTGCACGTGTCACAGCTCGCACACTCCACTTCCGCGGCGCAATG
>CAZEOR010000390.1:0-3187 GCA_964513695.1 uncultured Thiobacillus sp. | reverse complement strand
CACGCCCAGAATCAGGCTGGCGTTGGAAACCAGACCGTCGTTGACACCGAATACCGCCGCGCGCAGATTGCCGGCGCCGCCGGTCTTGTGCCGTTCGCCGCGCATCTGCTCAAGACTGACCGGCGTGCCATGGGGGGCGGAGGTGGCGTGATAGAGACTCATGCCGCGTACCTTCATGGCGGCCAGCACGCTCCTGAGCGGGCGTACCCCGAAACGTGGAATCAGCCAGCCCACAAAGCGGGTTCGGGTATCGGGACGAAAGTGGTCAGGTACCGGGATGCCCGCCTTGCGCATTTCCACTTCCCAGAGCGCGGCCTGGGTATCGGCGGCCTGGGCCAGTTCCAGGAACAATACCTGGCGCGGGCTTCCCGATTCAGTATCGGAAACGATACGGTAGAGCCAGGCGGAACTCTTTTCCTCGATCCAGCTTTCCAGGGCGTGCATAGGTTTTTACCGAGTTGAATCAGGCGGAATTATGGTCCCAGTCATGCGCCGACGCCGCGCCGATATTGCACCGCCTCGGCCACGTGGGCCGCGCTCAGGTCCTCATCCCCGGCCAGGTCCGCCACCGTGCGGGCCACTCGCAGGATGCGGTGGTAGGCGCGGGCGGACAGGTTCAGACGGGTGATGGCCTGCTTGAGCAGGGCCTGGCCGGCCTCGTTCAGCACGCAGTGCCTATCGATTTCCTTGCCGCCCAGCAGGGCATTGGGTTTGCCTTGTCGCCCGAGTTGGCGTTCCCGCGCGGCGGCCACACGCAGCCGGACGGGTTCGGAGGGCTCGCCGCCCACGGCGGCGGTCAGGTCCGCCTCGGGCAGGGCGGGCACTTCGATATGCAGGTCGATGCGGTCCAGAAGAGGGCCGGAAATGCGGCCCCGGTAGCGCGCCACCTGCTCCGGCGTGCAGCGGCACTTGCCGGAGGGATGGCCCAGGAAGCCGCACGGGCACGGGTTCATGGCCGCGACCAGTTGAAAACGGGCGGGGAAATCCGCTTGGCGCGCGGCGCGGGAGATGGTGATGCGCCCGGCTTCCAGGGGCTCGCGCAGCACCTCCAGCGCCTTGCGGTCGAATTCCGGCAACTCGTCCAGGAACAGCACGCCGTGGGTGGCCTGGCTCACCTCGCCGGGCCGGGGCGGATTGCCGCCGCCCACCAGGGCCACACCGGAAGCCGAATGGTGCGGCGAACGATAGGGGCGGGTGCGCCAGGCCTCCAGCCGGAAGGCGCCGGTCAGGGACAGCACGGCGGCGGATTCCAGCGCCTCGGGCTGGGTCATGGGCGGCAGGATGCCCGGCAGGCGGCTGGCCAGCATGGACTTGCCCGTCCCCGGTGGGCCGCTCATCAACAGGGAATGGCCCCCTGCCGCCGCCACCTCCAGGGCGCGCCGGGCCGCCTGCTGGCCTTTCACGTCGGCCAGATCGGGATAGGCCGGCGGTGCCGACGTTTCACGTGGAACCGCCCGGGGCAGCGCCTCCCTGCCGGCCAGATGGGCGCACACCGCAAGCAGGCTGTCGGCGGCATAGACCTCGGCGTCGTCCACCAGGGCCGCTTCCTCGGCACTGGCGCGGGGCAGGATGAAGGCGCGGCCCGAGCGGGCGGCATTCAGCATCATGGCCAGGGCGCCCCGGATCGGCCGCAACTGCCCGGTCAGCGCCAGTTCCCCGGCGAATTCGTAATTCTTGAGCTTATCCGCCGGCAGTTGCCCCGATGCGGCCAGCAAGCCCAGGGCGATGGGCAGGTCGAACCGCCCGGATTCCTTGGGCAGGTCGGCCGGGGCCAGGTTGACCGTGATGCGGCGCTGGGGGAATTCGAAACCGGATTGCAGCAGGGCCGCGCGCACCCGGTCCCGCGCCTCCTTCACCTCGGCTTCCGCCAGCCCCACCAGGGTGAAGGCGGGCAGTCCGTTGGCCAGATGGGCTTCCACCACAACCTCCGGCGCTTCCATGCCCGCCAGGGCGCGGCTGGTGACGACAGCCAGGGTCATTGTCGACCTCCCGATTATTGTCGAATGGGTGAATCTTCGGCGGCGTGGATGCGACAGGCAAGCCCAACCCCATCTTCGCTTGGCAAAAGGTGGCAGGGGGGCTCGTCGCCAGCCTGGCAAATCCCTCCCCGCGGGTCATTACTTCGTGGGGCTCGGTGCTCCATAGTCGTTCAACTTCGTACATACCGACAAGAACAGCCGGTCTCGGATCTTGTCGCCTGAGGGAACGGCAATGGCTTTGGGCCCCGGGGTTTCCTTTGTCGTGATCACTTGATCCTCCGAATCCCGAAAGGTGGCGGCTATCGGTTGAACCTCCCTGCTGGCACAGTTGATCCTGTATTGGGTGAAGGCAGTCTTGGCCGGACGGAAAGAATTCTTTCCCGGAACCGGTTGTGGGGTGGTGAAGGCGATGCGCGTCCAGACTTTGTATGTTTCGGGACCGTCCACCGAGGAGCTGACTGCATTCCAGCTGAACTTGGTGCCGTCCGGATACAGCCCATAGTCGATCCATGGTGAAGACTGTGCCGCTGCCATGGCGACCGATCCGAGTTGAAAAAGGATTGCGGCAAGGATCGATCTTCGCAAAAGGAAAGCCACCACTCTCCCCCTCCCAACTTCCCCCGCTCGCGGGGAGGGCTGGGGTGGGGAGACGATTGCTACCAGGATGGCCCATGGCATTAGTTTCGAAATATTCAGGAAGATTTTCATAGCATTTCCTTGTAGATATGGCATGCCACCCATGGAACAGGGGGTGTGGATCAGCAGGTATCGTAGCGGGGCGACGAGGTTATGACTTCGGGTTCCGGACGGTACGCCTGATGGCCTGAAAGCCTGACTTCCCTGCCCCGCGTTTCCCCCGCAACCCCTGTCGCCCCACCCAATCCCGCGCGAATTGCTGCGCCACCCGGCCCGAGCGCCCGCCGCGCTGGATGGCCCATTGCAGGGCTTCCCCGCGCATGGCTTCGACGGCTTCATTTCCCACTTCACCGCCCAGCGCGGCCACCCACCCGGCGACGATGTCCAGGTAGTCGTCCTGGTTGAAGGGGTAGAAGGTGAGCACCAGGCCGAAGCGGTCCGACAGGCTGATCTTCTCTTCGGTGCTTTCGCCGGGCCGCACCTCGCCGCCCAAGTGCTGGGTGGCTTCGTTCTCGGCGAAGAACTCGGGCATCAGGTGGCGCCGGTTGGAGGTGGCGCAGATCATCACGTTG
>CAZEOR010000389.1:0-3188 GCA_964513695.1 uncultured Thiobacillus sp. | reverse complement strand
CTGTTTCTGCCGCTGCTCTCCCTGCTGGCGGCCTGTGCCACCCATGCCCATGACCTTCAGCACACCGTCACCGCTGCCCAGGCGGTCGTCATCAAGATGTTCTATGTGGACAACACGCCCTTCTCCTTCGAGGGCTACGAGATCTACCGGGATGGGGAGAAGCTGCCCTTCCAGGTGGGCCGTACCGACAGCCAGGGTCGCATCGCCTTCCTGCCAGACCGGGCCGCCACCTGGCGCGTCAAGGCCTTCTCCGAGGACGGCCATGGGCAGGATTTCAAGCTCACCACCGATGCCGCGGCGATTCTCACCGGCGCTGAGAAACCCGCCTTCGAGCGCTATGGCCGCATCGGCGTCGGCGTGGCGGTCATCCTTGGCCTGTTCGGCATCCTGAATCTGTTCGTGAAAAGGAAGAAAGCGTCATGAAAATCCTATTGCCAGTCTCCCTGGCCCTCAGTCTGGCCAGTCCCCTCGCGCTGGCCCACCACGGTGTCGCCTCTCTCGGCGCCGCCGGCCTGGAAGGGCCCGGTGCGCCCATCGAAACCTCCAGTTCGGCGACGTTGCCGGAAGGCAAGTGGCTGGGGCTTGTGAAGCTGGATTACGCCAAGTTCAAGACCTACGATCCGCTGACCGTGGAAACCGACACCAACCAGTACTGGATGGCCGGCGTCGGCTACGGCTTCAAACCCTGGCTGTCCGGCTATGCCTTCCAGCCCTACAACGTCAAGGTGGACGAAGCCGGCGGATTGAACTCGCGCGGGCCTACGGACCTGTCCCTGGCCATGGTGATCGGCTTCAAATACGACGA
The DNA here is from genome assembly GCA_964513695.1 of uncultured Thiobacillus sp. GTDB lineage: Bacteria > Pseudomonadota > Gammaproteobacteria > Burkholderiales > Thiobacillaceae > PFJX01. The sequence continues at coordinate 2,383 of CAZEOR010000389.1, read as the reverse complement.
CAGGTTCATGCTGGTGCCCGCCAATGAAAGCCTGGACGATATGCGCGACTGGCATTTCACAGTGAACCTGGGCATGAGCCTGCCCACGGGGGATGCCAATCACCGGCTCAACGACACCTCCATCGATCCGGGCAAATCCCTGGGCTTCGGCAAGGCCAGCTTCAACTACGGCCTGACCGCCACCAAGCAGTTCACCGACAACGACACGGCAGTGTTCGAGGTGAACCAGATCCGTTTCCAGAAATACCACTACGATCCCGATCCCGTCGGCGGCAGTCCCACCGGCATCACCGTCAAGTTCGGCACCGAAACCCGCTTGAACGCGGCTTGGTCGCGCCGGCTGATGAGCAACCCCGACACCAAGTTCCGCCTGGACGGCAACGTGGAGCTGAACTTCCTCAACCTGGGCCGTGACGTGGAAGACGGCGTGCCGGGCACCGCCGGCGGCGGCAACATGCTCTATGGCGTGCTCGGCCTGCGCTTCTACAAGGGCGCCACCAGCGTCGGCGTGGCGCTGAAAAAGCCGATCTGGACCCGGCTCAACGAAGAAGCCCAGCAACAAGGCTCGGAAGGCAAGGAAAAATACCGCTTCGTCACCACCTTCTCCGCCATGTTCTGAGCCATGCACATTCCTGACGGCTTCATCTCTCCGCAGACCTACCTGCCGGCCTATGCGGTGGCGGCAGGCCTTTGGGCCTACGCGGCGCGGCGGGTCAAGCGGGAACTGGACGCCGACACCCTGCCCTTCCTGGCCGCCTATACCGCCCTCTCCTTCGTGCTCATGATGGTGTCTCTGCCGCTGCCCGGCGGCACCACGGTCCATGCCGCCGGTATCGGCCTGCTGGCGGTCAGCTTCGGCGGCTGGATGGGTTTCCTGGCCGTCTCACTGGTGCTGGCCATGCAGGCCCTGCTGTTTGGCGACGGCGGCGTCACCGCCCTGCCCATCAACGCCCTGGCCATGGGCTTTGCCGGAAGTTTCGCGGCCCTGGCCGCCTGGAAGCTGCTGGGACGCTTCAACGAAAGCATCGGCCTGTTCCTGGCCGGCTGGCTGTCCATTGCCCTCCCCGCTGTGCTGGTGGCGTTGGCTCTGGGCAGCCAGCCCCTCATCGCCCACGATGCGCAAGGCGCGCCCCTGTTCTTTCCCTTCGGCCTGGATGTCACCCTGCCCGCCGTGGTGCTGCCCCATCTGCTGGTGGGCTTGGCGGAAGGCGTGTTGACGGTGATGGGCTACCGCTACCTGACCCGGTTGCGGGCCCGGCTTGCCTGAGGGCTGGTAAGCTTCGGCCCGATGAAGCGCGACCATATCTATCTGGTTTTGTACCTTGCCACGATCATGGCGGCGACCTTGATCCACGAACCCGTCTTGCTGGCCACCGGCCTCTTCCTGATTCTTCTGATCGCGGGCGGGGAAGCCTGGCACCTGCTGCGCCGGGCGCTGCTCGCCATCCTCGCCTTCAATGCCGTCGTCAGCCTGGGCTATGCGGCCATGGCCTGGATGCGGGACATCTCACCCTGGGAAACCCTGCTGCGTATCAACCTGCGGGTATTGCTGCTCACCACGTTGAGCTTTCTCTTCATCGCCCGCGCCAACCTGTTCCGCGCCCTGGATTTCTCGAAGAGCCTCACCTATGTGCTGGGCCTCGCCTACAGCCAGGCCCTCACCTTCCGCCGCGCCCACGAGGACTTCCGCCTGGCCCTGGCCAGCCGTTCCCTGAAGCGGCCAGGACTGATGGACCGCTACCGGGCCAGCGCGGCGGCGGTATCCTGGTTCCTGGAGAAATCCCTCCATGCGGCCACCCAGTCGGCCCAGGCCCTGCGCTCCCGGGGGTTCTTCCATGACTGAACTGCGTTACCGGGTGGTGAAGGGAGCGCACGCAAGCTCTCCGCCCTTTGCAAACGGGGGAGACGATTGGGTACTCGAAGCCACCGCCATCACCCATCGCTACGCCGGCAAGGAAGTGCTCAGCGACATCAGTTTCGCGATTCGGCCCGGCGAAAAAATCGTGCTGCTGGGTTGCAACGGCAGCGGCAAATCCACCCTGCTGAAGATTCTGAACGGCCTCATCGCCCCGAGCGCCGGGCGCTACGTTTACGGCCGGGAGGAAATCACCCTCGCCCGGCTGAAGGCTCCCGAGCTGCACCGCCGCTTCCGGAGCGAGGTCGCCCTGTTGTTCCAGAACCCGGACGCGATGCTGTTCAACCCCACGGTATTCGACGAGATCGCCTTCGGGCCGCGCCAGTTGGGCCTGGCCGGCCTGGATGACCGGGTGCGCCATTGGGCCGATCAGGTGGGCGTCTCGGCCCATCTGGAGCGTCCGCCCTTCTCCCTCTCCGGCGGCGAGAAACAAAAGGTCTGCCTCGCCGCCCTGCTGGCCCTGGAACC
>CAZEOR010000388.1:0-3195 GCA_964513695.1 uncultured Thiobacillus sp. | reverse complement strand
CGGTGTTCATCGGCGAAGTGAAGGCCGACGGCCAGTTCAACGTGGTGTGGAAGACCAAGGGCCCGGTTCGCGCCGCCCCTTGGAGCCCGTACATCCCCGGCAACGACAAGAAGAAGGACGTGCCGGACAGCAAGTAAGCAATGACTTGGCGCTCTCCTCCGGGAGGGCGTCATTCCGGTGGGGGCCTATCCAGACCCTGAAGAAGGCCCCACCGGAATGACCGACCGCACACCATGAAACACCTACTGCTCGCCTTCCTCCTCTGGCTCACCGCCTTGCCCGCCCTGGCCGCCCTCGATCCCGCCCTGGTCAGGCAATTGGCGGCTGAGGACTCCGACACCAAGATCGCCGCCATCCAGCAACTGGGCGCCAGTGCCAGCCCGGAGGCCGCCAGGCTGCTCAAGGCCATGGCCGACGACGAATTGCTGGTGGCGGGGGAAACAGTCTTCGTCATGGCGGACGACAAGGCCCTGGATGCGGCCACTGGCGCGGTCCTCTCCCCGGCCCCGGAAGTCTTCGAAGCCATCGCGGTGAACAACCGCATCCGTTCCGAACTGGGCAACGCCCTGGCGGCCCTGAAGCTGTTCGACCCGGACCGGGCCGTGCGCCTGGCGGCGGCCAACGAATTGCAGAGCAACGCCGGCCTGGAACTGGTGCCCGTGCTGGCCCAGGCCATGGCTAAGGAAAGTGACGCCAAGATCAAGGCGCTGCTGACACAGGCCCACGCCCAGGCCAGCCTGGCCAGCTCCGATGTCGCCGCCCGCCTGGCTGCGGTGCGCGCCCTGGCTCAGAGCGCCAGCCCCAACACCCGCAGCCTGTTGCTGCCGCTTCTTGCGCCGGCCAACGAGCCTGACGAAGCCGTGCGTCAGGCGGCCAGGCAGTCCATCGAGGCCATCGAATCCCGCCTGTTCGTCGGCGATCTGCTGGGCCAGATGTTCACCGGCCTGTCCCTGGGCAGCATCCTGTTGCTGGCGGCCCTGGGCCTGGCCATCACCTACGGCGTCATGGGCGTCATCAACATGGCCCACGGCGAACTGCTGATGGTGGGCGCCTACGCCACCTGGTTCATGCAGACCCTGTTCCGTACCTATCTGCCGGAATACGTGGACTGGTACGTGCTGGCCGCCATCCCCGCCGCCTTCCTGGCCGCTGCCCTGGTGGGCGTGGTGCTGGAGCGCACGGTGATCCGCCGCCTCTACGGCCGTCCCCTGGAAACCCTGCTGGCCACCTGGGGCTTGAGCCTGATCCTCATCCAGGCGGCGCGGGTGTTGTTCGGCGCCCAGAACGTGGAAGTGGCCAACCCGAGCTGGATGTCCGGCGGCGTCGAGCTCATGGCCGGCTTGGTGCTGCCATGGAACCGCATCGTCATCATCGGCTTCACCCTGTTCGTGCTGGCCCTGGTCGGCGTACTGATGCAGAAGACCCGGCTGGGCATGTTCGTGCGTGCCGTCACTCAGAACCGGCCCATGGCGGGCTGCGTGGGTGTACCCACGGCGACGGTGGACACCCTGGCTTTCGGCCTGGGCGCCGGCATCGCCGGCCTGGGCGGCGTGGCCCTCTCCCAGATCGCCAACGTGGGCCCGGACATGGGCCAGGGCTATATCGTCGATTCCTTCATGGTGGTGGTGCTGGGCGGCGTCGGCCAGCTGGCCGGCGCGGTCTGGGCCGCCCTGGGCCTGGGCGTGGTCACCAAGTTCCTGGAAGGCTGGGCCGGCGCCGTCATCGCCAAGATCGTGGTGCTGGTGATCATCATCGTCTTCATCCAGAAGCGTCCCCAGGGCCTGTTCGCCCTCAAGGGGCGGTTCGTGGAGAACTGAGATGAGCCGCATCGCTTCGCTGTCCGCCGACCACTCCCCCCTTTGGAAAAGGGGGGCTGGGGGGGATTCGTCGTGGCTGGCCGGGGTGGGAGCATGCAAATCCCCCCTGACCCCCCTTTTTCAAAGGGGGGGACAGTCAGCGACACCCTCCGCCAATAATTAACACCATGCGTACCCCCTTCGTCATCCGCTTCCTCTCTTCCATGCCCCGTTCCGGCTGGATCGGCCTGGCCGCCTTCGCCGCCGTCACCCTGGTGCTGATGCCGGCCCTGCATCTGATGCTGCCGGAAGGCCATCCGCTGCACGTCTCCAACTACGTCATTACCCTGGGCGGCAAGCTCATGTGCTACGCCATCGTCGCGGTGGCCATGGACCTGATCTGGGGCTACGCGGGCATCCTGTCCCTGGGCCACGGCGTGTTCTTCGCCCTGGGCGGCTACGCCTTCGGCATGTACCTGATGCGGGAGATCGGCACCGACGGCTCCTACCATTCCCATCTGCCCGACTTCATGGTGTTCCTGGACTGGAAGGAACTGCCCTGGTACTGGGTCGGCTCGGATTCCTTCCTCTGGTCCCTGTTCCTGGTGTTGGCGGTGCCGGCCCTGGTGGCCTACGTGTTCGGCTACTTCGCCTTCCGCTCCCGCATCAAGGGGGTGTACTTCTCCATCATCACCCAGGCCCTGACCTTCGCCGCCATGCTGTTCTTCTTCCGCAACGAGACGGGCTTCGGCGGCAACAACGGCTTCACCGACTTCAAGCGCATCCTGGGCTACGACATCACCTCGCCGGAGATGCGCGCCACCCTGTTCGGCCTCTCCGCCCTGGTGTTGATGCTGACCCTGCTGCTGGGCCGTTACCTGGTCACCTCCAAGTTCGGCCGGGTGCTGGCGGCCATCCGCGACGCCGAGAGCCGGGTCATGTTCATCGGCTACAACCCGCTCCACTACAAGCTCTTCGTCTGGACCCTGTCGGCGGTGCTGTGCGGTATCGCCGGGGCGCTGTACGTGCCCCAGGTCGGCATCATCAACCCGGGCGAGATGTCGCCGGCCAACTCCATCGAGATCGCCATCTGGGTGGCGGTGGGCGGACGCGGCAGCCTCATCGGCCCGGTCATCGGCGCGGCCCTGGTCAACCTGTTCAAGAGCTTCTTCACCGTCGCCTTCCCGGAGTACTGGCTGTTCTTCCTGGGTGCCCTGTTCGTTGGCGTGACCCTGTGGCTGCCGGAGGGCGTGGTGGGGCTGTGGAAGCGCATCAGAAACCGGAGCGCCGCATGAACACCGAACAACAGGGCTTGGGCTGGGAAGACAACGCACCGGCGGTGGGCCGGGTGCTGGAACCGGGCCTGGATACCTCCCACAAGGTCATCCTCTACCTGGAG
>CAZEOR010000387.1:0-3216 GCA_964513695.1 uncultured Thiobacillus sp. | reverse complement strand
GGCTTCCAGGATGTCTTCTTTGCTAATTGCCATGTTCATAAACTTCTAATTCGATAGTCTTCAGAATGCGTGGTCGTAAGCGATCAAGCGGCGACAGCTTCGGGTGCGGCCTCGGGGCTGCCTTCCTCGCGCTTCTTGGCGAGAGCGGCCACGGCGCCGGCGAAACCGGACAGCGGGGCTTGCATGACGCCCATCAGCATGGCGATGAGCTCATCGCGGCTCGGGATGGTGGCCAGCGCTTGCACGCCCGCCTTGTCCAGCACCTTGCCGGCGTAGGAACCCGCCTTCAGCACCAGCTTGTCATTGGTCTTGGCGAAGTCGTTCAACACTTTCGCGGCGGCAACCGGATCGGTGGACACGCTGTAGATCAGCGGACCGACCATGTGCTCGGCGAGGCCTTCGAACGAGGTACCCACCACGGCGCGACGCACCAGGGTGTTTTTCAACACGCGCAGATAAACGCCAGATTCGCGGGCCTTCTTGCGCAGCACGGTGAGGTTGGTCACCGGAACGCCGCGATATTCGGCCACCACGATGGTCTGGGCGTTGGCCACTTGTGCCGACACCTCCGCCACTACGGCTTTCTTGTCATCGAGATTCAGACTCAAGGTCTTTCCTCCTTTCAAGTCAACATGCGGCGGAAAAATTCCGCCGCGCCCACGGCGACCTGAATCAGGAGCTTTGCCGGCATCGGAAAGTCCGACACCACCTAATAATCCTGTTCGGGCAACACCGTCTGCGCAGGCTTGCTCAATTAAGCCTCGGGACCGTACCGCTTCCCTCGGCGCCTGCGGTCTTTGACGATCCGCGACCGCACCCCGGAAGGCACGGCCACGGCCCAAAGTTCTTACTGCGGAGCCAGGGAAGCCTGATCCACGCGCACGCCGACACCCATGGTGCTGGATACCGACACCTTCTTCATGTACACGCCCTTGCTGCTGGCAGGTTTTGCCTTGTTCAGGGCCTCGATCAGCGCCGTCAGGTTTTCCTTCAGCGCGCCCACATCGAAGGAGGCGCGGCCGATGGTGGCGTGGATGATGCCGGCCTTGTCGGTGCGGTACTGGACCTGACCGGCCTTGGCGTTCTTCACGGCCTCGGTCACGTTCGGGGTCACGGTGCCCACCTTGGGGTTCGGCATCAGGCCGCGCGGGCCGAGGATCTGACCCAACTGGCCGACCACGCGCATGGCGTCGGGGGTCGCGATGACCACATCGAAGTCCATCTTGCCGGCCTTCACCTCGGCTGCCAGATCCTCGAAGCCGACGATGTCGGCCCCGGCGGCCTTGGCGGCCTCGGCGTTGGCGCCCTGGGCGAACACGGCAACGCGCACGCTTTTGCCGATACCGCGCGGCAGCACGACGGAGCCGCGCACCACCTGATCGGATTTACGGGGATCGACGCCCAGGATGACGGCGGCATCGACGGATTCGTCGAACTTGGCGGTGGCCGCCTCCTTGACCAAGCCCAGGGCCTCGTCAACGGGATAGTTCTTGGTACGCTCGACCTTGGCTTTCAGAGCCTTGAGACGCTTGGAGACAGCCATGTCACACACCCTCCACGTTGAGGCCCATGCTGCGGGCGCTGCCGGCGATGGTGCGCACGGCGGCGTCCATGTCCGCGGCGGTCAGATCGGGCATCTTGGTCTTGGCGATTTCTTCCAGCTGGGCGCGGGTGATCTTACCAACCTTGTCGGTATGGGGCTTGGGCGAACCCTTCTGGATGCCGGCGGCCTTCTTGATGAGGATCGTCGCGGGCGGCGTCTTCATGATGAAGGTGAAAGACTTGTCTGCGTAGGCGGTGATCACCACGGGAATGGGCAGACCCGGTTCCAGACCTTGGGTCTGGGCGTTGAACGCCTTGCAGAATTCCATGATATTCAGACCGCGCTGGCCCAGGGCGGGACCGATGGGCGGCGAGGGATTGGCTTTGCCAGCCGGCACTTGCAGCTTGACGTAGCCGACGATCTTCTTGGCCATGTTCAATAACTCCTAAAAGTGAGTCCAATCGCACCTTCGGTTTCCCACTTGGGGCTTAACTTACGGCGCTCCTCGTGCCGGGCCATCCCGGCGCAGATCGAGAAAACCTGAAACTCAGGCCTTCTCGATCTGGGAAAAATCCAGTTCCACCGGCGTGGCGCGACCAAATATGGTCACCGACACGCGCAGCTTGTTCTTCTCGTAGTTCACGTCTTCCACGGCACCGTTGAATTCATTGAACGGGCCATCGATGACACGCACCATCTCGCCAATCTCGAAGGTGATCTTATGCTTGGGCTTCTCTACACCTTCCTGCATCTGGTGGAGGATGGCCTGCACTTCCTTCTCGCTGATGGGCGCGGGCTTGTTGGCGGTGCCGCCGACGAAGCCGGTGACCTTGGCGGTGCTCTTCACCAGGTGCCAGGTGTCGTCGTCCATTTCCATCTGAACCAGGACATAACCGGGAAAGAACTTGCGCTCGGTGGTCTTCTTCTGACCACCCTTCATTTCCACTACCTCTTCCACCGGCACCAGAATCTCGCCGAACTTGTCCTGCATGCCGGACCGCTCCACGCGCTCCTTGAGGGCGCGCATCACGCTTTTCTCAAAACCGGAATAAGCGTGAACCACATACCAATGCATCGCCATCACTCACTCCTGCCCATGAGCAAACGAACCAGCCAAGTCAGCGTGCCATCCACGATCCAGAGGAACAGCGCCATGACGATGACGAAGAGAATGACCACGCCAGTCATCTGCATGGTCTCCTTGCGGGTAGGCCACACGACCTTGCGCGCCTCGACAACCGCATCCTGACTGAACGCAAAAAAACGCCGCCCAGGTTCGGTATACCAAGCCACGCCCGCAGCCGCGCCCAAGCCGGCCAGCACAGAAACCACCCGCACCACGGTGGGCATGTCCGACAAAAGATAAAACCCGGCTATGCCGACCGTGATCAGCAGGCCGGCAGCCAGCAATTTGAAGTTGTCCGCCATTCTTGGGGTCGTTCTACCCGGCTTTACCCGATGTGAGTTGGTTGTTGTGTGGCAGGCCAGGAGGGTCTCGAACCCCCAACCTTCGGTTTTGGAGACCGACGCTCTGCCAATTGAGCTACTGGCCTATTTTCCTGTTGAGTCGGGGCTGAAAACTTTCGTTTCCAGCCCCGCGCCCAATCTTTCTCTCTGCTTACTCGATGATCTTAGCGACGACGCCGGCGCCGACGGTACGACCGCCTTCACGG
>CAZEOR010000386.1:0-3219 GCA_964513695.1 uncultured Thiobacillus sp. | reverse complement strand
TCCCGGTTTTGGCGCCTTGAGGCGTTCCAGGATTTCCACCACGTTGCCGGGGCGATCCTTGACCACACGCTGGGCACCGGGCTCGCCGGTCAGCCAGGACTGGTAGGACAACTCCAGGCCTTCCTGGCCGTTGTCCTCGATGTTGGTGACACCCAATACATGGGCGGTGACCTCGCCAGCCGGGTAGTAACGACGGTAGGCGGGTTTGCTGTGCAGGCCGACGATCTTGAGTGCCCTGATCTGTTCGGTTTTGGCGGGCTCGACCAGACGTTCGATGTAGACGAAAGCCTTGGATTTGTCTGCAAACAAGCGGGCAAGCTGGTCTGGATTCTTGTCAAGGATATGGGCCAGAGACTGAATCTGGGCCGCGCTGGGGTTGGACTCCCGTGGATTGGCCCAGAGGGTTTCCACTGGCGTGCTGACCGCCAGGGGTTCGCCGCGGCGGTCGGTGATCATGCCGCGATAGGCGGGAATCGGGGCGATGCGCTGGACCCGCTTCTCGCCCTGGTCTGTGAGAAATTCGCTTTGCCAGACCTGGAGATAGACCGCGCGCGTGGACAGCGCGGCGAAACCGCCAAACAGGAGAGCCAAGGTCAAGCGCATGCGCCAGCGTTGCAGGTCCAGATGCAGGAGAGGATGGGCACGAGCGCGCATCAGTGCCCGCCCTCCTCACGCAGAACGTAGATCCGGGCCGGTTCGGGAATGGTCATGTGCAGACGTCCACGCGCCACCTCCTCGACCCGGTTGTGCATCAACCAAGTTGAAATTTCCAACTGCAACTGGCCCCACTCGATATCCAGCCCACGTCCGCGTGCCTGTTCGGACTGGAGCGCCACAAACAATTTGCGCGCCTGGTGGCGCGCGGAGACGACTGAGAGGGCGCAAGCGACGAGCACCAGGGTGAGCAACAGGTTCAGCTTGACCATGCTGCCTCCATTCTTTTCCGGGGCGCGCCTGATTCTCCGGTCCTTTCGGCGACACGCATCGTCGCGCTTCGGGCGCGGGGGTTGGCCCGGCATTCGGTTTCATCGGCTTTGCGCGCCTTGCCGATCAACTGGAGACGGCCACCGCGCAGGGCGTGGGCGGGCAGGGGAATCTCGGGCGGTACCCGTTCCCCTTCCGCTTCCTCGCGCATGAACCGTTTCACCATTCGATCTTCCAAAGAATGAAAGCTGATCACCACCAGCCGTCCGCCCGCTTTCAGGCGATCGACCGCTTGCGGCAATGCCGCTTCGATTTCCTCAAGCTCGCGGTTAATGAAAATCCGCACAGCTTGAAAAGTCCTTGTCGCCGGATCCTGGCCCCGCTCACGGGTACGCACGGCGCCAGCGACGAGGGTTGCGAGCTGGCGGGTCGTTGCCAGCGGCGCGACTTCTCGCGCCTTAACAATCGCCCGCGCAACCTGCCTAGCAAACCGCTCTTCGCCATAGTCCCGGACAACGTGTGCAATCTCCTCTTCCGACGCCTGGTTCAACCAGTCCGCGGCGGTCATCCCCTGACTGGTATCCATGCGCATGTCCAGCGGGGCGTCGAACCTGAAACTGAAGCCCCGTTCCGCCTCGTCAAGCTGCGGGCTGGATACCCCCAAATCGAACAAGATCCCATCCACTTCCCCGACGCCGCGCTCCCGCAACGCCTCGTCCAAGCCGGAGAACGCGGCGTGGACAATGACGAATCGCCCGTCACCCCACTGCTCCGCCTCAGCCACGGCCGCCGGGTCCCGGTCCAGGGCGATGAGCCGGCCATCCGGGCCCAAGCGCGCCAGGATTTCCCGGCTGTGGCCGCCCCGCCCGAAGGTGGCATCCACGTAGATGCCGTCCTGGCGTACCGCCAATGCATCCACCGCGCCTTCCAGCAGAACGGAGACATGTGCGCCGCTCACAGCGAGAAGCCCTTGAGCTCCTCGGGCAGGGTGCCGTTCTGGACGGCGGCGGAAATCATTTCCGGCAATTGGGCGGCGGCATCGAGCCTGGCCTGCCAAGCGGCGTCGTTCCAGATCGCGAACTTGTTGCCCTGGCCCACCAGCATCACGCCCTTCTCCAGCTTGGCGAACTTGCGCAGGAGGGGCGGGATCAGGATGCGTCCGGCGCCGTCCGGTTCGGTTTCCTCCGCCGAGCCGATCACCAGCAATTTCAGTTGCTGGGTCAGCGGGTTGAAACCGGGCAGGCCGTTGATCTGGCGTTCCAGGATTTCGAATTCGGGATAGGGGTAGAGCAGCAGACAACCGTTGGTGGGGTCGACGGTGAGCATGAGATGGCCGCCGCATTGGGCGGAAAGGCGCTCGCGATACTTCGCCGGAACGGACAAACGTCCCTTTCCATCCAGCGCCAGTAGCGTCGATCCGCGAAACATCTCTTTTATCTCCTCCGTGGTCCACTGGCCGACACTCGGCCACACAATCTCCCACTTCCCCCCACTATAGAGAACACAATTCCCCACCGTCAAGGTAATAAAGGAAAAAATTTCAATGGGTTCAAGGACTTACAAAACGATGCTGATAGCCTAAATATGCTTTCTTATTCGTGTGATAAGCGAGTAACTTAAAGTGAAACTTTAAGTAGTGGGGCAAAGTGGGGCCTATCCGAGAAGACATCCGCGGAGGTGCTCGGGGAACCCTGGAGAATGGATATGGAGGAAAAAGGGAGCCGGCCGATAAGCCGGGTTCTGTCGTGGACAGCCATTCATCTGGGACGATGGTCGCCCATCGCCTCGTGCAGCCTACCCGCAGACTCGGCGGGCCGCCTCAACGTCTGCCTATTTGGCCTTGCTCCGGATGGGGTTTGCCCACCGCGGCCGTTGCCGGCGCGGCCGTGCGCTCTTACCGCACGATTTCACCCTTACCTGTGCCCATCCCCTTGCGGGGATTAGCCATGCGCTGATGCGCATGACCTGTTCCCTTGGCGCATATGGCTTTCGCCACATCCACTGAAGGGAAGGACTTTGCCACTTGCGCGTCAAAGTCCGGGCCATCGGCGGTATGTTTCTGTTGCACTTTCCGTCGCCTTGGGTCGGGAACTCGCGTCCCCGGCTTATAGCGCCCAGGCGTTACCTGGCATCCTGCCCTATGGAGCCCGGACTTTCCTCTGCGCGGCTAACCGAGCAGCGGCTGTCTGGCCGACTCCCGGGCGGCAGTATAGGGGGCGGCCTTGTTTAAAGCGAACGGAGCTCAGAACTCCTCCCACTCATCCTCGGGCCCGGAGTTGGCATTGGGGGAGAGCT
>CAZEOR010000385.1:0-3247 GCA_964513695.1 uncultured Thiobacillus sp. | reverse complement strand
TCCATGGGATGGCTCAGATTGACTTGCATGAAATACGCTTCATTGGGGAGGGCATCCAATTGGATGCCGAAGCGTTGGGGGTCCAGCAGAATGTTGCGCACCGCGACGAGCTTTGGCACGTAGTTCCGTGTCTCGTTGGGGAGTTTGATGTGGGCATATTCGCTGCCGCGACCCCGTGACTGGGCGCGGGCGACACAGCCTTCGCCGCAGTTATAGGCGGCCAGGGCCAACTCCCAGTCGCCGAACATCTGGTGCAGGTTTTGCAGGTAATCCAGGGCGGCGCGGGTGGCTTGCAGGATGTCCCGGCGTCCGTCATACCAAGCGTTCTGCTCCAGACCGTAGACTTTGCCGGTGGAGGGAATGAACTGCCAGATACCCGAGGCCTTCATGGGCGACATGGCCTGTGGGTTGAAGGCTGATTCGATCATGGGCAGCAGGGCGATTTCCATGGGCATGCCTCGCTTCTCCACCTCTTCCGCGATATGGAACAGATAGAGACGGCTGCGCTGCACGGCGCGCTCCAGATAGACCGGATGGCTGGTAAACCATTGCTCGTGAACCCTGGTCAGGCGCGGATCGGATTCCGGTAGCTTGAAGCCGGCGCGAATGCGAGCCCACAAATCACCCTGGGCTTCTTCATGTCCCTGACTTTCAGAGAGAGTGGCCAGGGAGTAGCTGATCTTGAGTTCAGGGCTGCCGCTGATTGGGTCTGCGTAGGCGGCACAAGGCACCAAAGCCGGCGCCAAAGCCGCGGTCAAAATAAAGGCGCCCACTTGAACCAAAGATTTGATCAAACGCATGTTGGTAGAGGCCTCGGGGTTGAGAACCCCTCGCAACTTGTTGATGTAATTATAATTTTACCAGACAAGGAGGTCGGAAATCAAGGATGGGATGGATAGGCCCGTACCTCATGTGAATTCACTCCTCGTCTTTCCATGCGCGGATTGCGGCAAAGGTCTGGACGCCTGTATCGACGGGCATTCCGCAGTGTCGCGCTGCCGCGACACGAAGATTTTCCCGATCGCAGCGCAAGAACGGATTGGTGTCCAGTTCCGTGGATAGATAGACCGGCAAGGTGGGTTTCCCGGCCTTGCGCAGCTTCAGTGCTTCATCGTGCCGGGCAAGGAGCGCCGGATTGTCCGGTTCCACCTCCAGAGCGAAGGAGATATTGGCCAGCGTGTACTCGTGGGCGCAGTGGATTTGTGTTGCGCCGGGAAGGCTGGACAGTCTGGAAAGGGAGGCATGCATTTCCGCGGGCGAGCCTTCGAACAGCCGCCCGCAACCACAGGAAAATAGGGTATCGCCACAGAAGAGATGCCCGTGGCCCACGTAACAGACGTGGTCCAAAGTGTGGCCGGGTGTCTCCATGACGCTCATCCGCCATTCCAGGCCTGGCAATTCCAACGTCTCTCCATCCTTGACGGGCTGGGATGGGGAACTCCCCCGGGTCGGACCGAATACCGGCACGGAATATCTGGACAACAAGCCTGGAATGCCACCGATGTGGTCGGCATGGTGATGAGTGACCAAGATGGCAACAAGGGTGATACCCCGCCGCGCCAGCCAAGTTAGAATCGGCGCGTAGTCACCCGGGTCCACCAGCACGGCGCTTTGCCCGTCATGGATGGCCCAGACGTAGTTGTCCCGCAGGATGGGGATGGCTTCCACAATCGTCATTCGCTGGTTCTCTTGGGGTTCGTCGCAAAGTCTCATTATGCAGGGTTGGTACGAAAGCGATCTGGGCCGATACGTGCTCGACCGGGAATTGGACTGGTTCGATGCGGTCACCAGCGACCTGTTCGGCTTCCATGCCATACAGGTCGGGGAGTGCGGCATCGATTTCCTGCGCGCCAACCGCATGCCGCAGCGGTATTGCGCGGGCGTGGAGGCAGGGTGCCCGCGCTGCCTGCCGGAGCATTTGCCCATCGCTTCCCAGGGGCTGGACCTGCTTGTGCTTCCCCATGTCCTGGAATTTTCCGCCAACCCCCACCAGGTTCTACGCGAGGCGGAACGGGTCCTGCGCCCGGAGGGGCGCCTGCTCATCGCCGGCTTCAATCCGCTCAGCCTGTGGGGCTTGCGCCGGCTGGTGGGCGATCCCGAGGCGATCGGTCCCTGGCATGGCCGCTTCATCCACCTGGCGCGCCTCAAGGACTGGCTCGCCCTGCTCGGTTTCGAACTGGCGGGCGGCCGCATGGCCTGTTACGCCCCCCCGCTGAACCGGTTGCGCTGGCTATCCGGTTTCGGCTTCCTGGAAGCGGCGGGGGATCGCTGGTGGGCGCTGGGCGGCGGGGTTTACCTGATCCACGCGGTGAAGCGGGTGCAGGGCATGCGCCTGATCGCGCCCAAGTGGGAGGGCAAGTGGCGCGCCAGACCGGCCTGGGCCCAATCCACCCGGACCTCTTCGCAACGGATTCTTTTCCCATGAGCGATAACAACCTGGAAAAAAACAACGCGGATAAAGTTGTGGATCTCTACACGGACGGCGCCTGCAAAGGCAATCCGGGCTGGGGTGGCTGGGGCGTGCTGATGCGCTTCGGCGAGGTGGAAAAGACCCTGTGCGGCGGCGCGGCGGAGACCACCAACAACCGCATGGAGCTGAACGCCGTGATCCAGGGGCTCAAGGCCCTGAACCGGTCATGCCGGGTGCGGGTGCACACCGATTCCCAGTATGTGCAGAAGGGCATCTCGGAATGGCTGCCCAACTGGGTTCGGCGCGGCTGGAAGACCGCCGGCGGCGGCGCGGTGAAGAACCAGGACCTGTGGCGCGAACTGGCGGAGCAGGCGGCGCGCCATCAGGTGGAATGGTTCTGGGTGAAGGGCCATGCCGGCCACCCGGAAAACGAACGGGCGGATGTCCTGGCCAACGATGGCGTGCGCATGGCGCGGGAAGGGAAAAGCTGATGCGGCAGATCGTGCTGGATACGGAAACCACCGGCCTGGACCCGGCTCAGGGACATCGGGTGATCGAAATCGGCTGCCTGGAGATTCTCAACCGGCGTATCAGCGGCACGACTTATCACGTCTATCTGAACCCGGAAAGAGACATTGACGCCGGTGCCGTGCAGGTGCATGGACTGACCCGTGAATTCCTCGCCGACAAGCCCCGTTTCGGCGATGTGGCGATGGAGTTCCTGGAGTTTGTGCGGGACGCTGAACTGGTCATCCACAACGCGCCTTTCGACGTGGGCTTCCTCAACGCCGAACTAACCCGGCTTCAGGATGGCCCGGTGAGCCGCTATTGTGGTGT
>CAZEOR010000384.1:0-3260 GCA_964513695.1 uncultured Thiobacillus sp. | reverse complement strand
CGGTGTCGAGGCCCTTGTCCATCTGCATGAGGGTGATGCCGGTTTCCCTGTCGCCGGCCTCGATGGCCCGATGGATGGGGGCGGCGCCACGCCAGCGCGGTAGCAGGGAAGCGTGGATGTTGACGCAACCCAGGCGCGGCATGTCCAACACCGCCTGGGGCAGGATGAGGCCGTAGGCGGCCACCACCATGAGATCAGCCCCTGCGTTGAGGATGGGCTGGCGGGCTTCCTCGGTTTTCAGATTTTCGGGTTGTGCGACGGCAAGACCGTGGGCCAGGGCCAGTTCCTTCACCGGGCTCATTTTCAGTTTCATGCCGCGCCCCGCTGGGCGGTCCGGCTGGGTAAGCACCAGGGGGATGTCGTGGCCCGCCTCGATCAGCGCTTTCAAAGCGGCAGCGGCGAAGTCCGGGGTTCCAGCGAAGATGAGGCGCATGGATCAATGGGAAGTGGAGAACGGAGGTCCGCTCTACATCGCTTCCCGCCCCTGCTTGAGCAGCTTGTGGCGTATTCGGCTCTGCTTAAGGCGGGAGAGATATTCCACGAAGACTTTGCCATCGAGATGGTCGATTTCATGCTGGATGCACACGCCCAGCAGGCCGGTTGCATCCATTTCGAAACGTTCTCCGTTCAAATTCAGGGCCTGAACGCGGATGTGCTCCGCGCGGCTAACCTTGTCATAGATACCGGGGACTGACAGGCATCCTTCCTCGCGAACCGCCTCACCTTCCCTCAAGACGATGCGGGGGTTGATGAATGTGAGCAGACGGTTCTTCTCTTCGCTCACATCCACCACGATCATGCGTATGTGACGGTCCACCTGGGTGGCGGCCAGACCGATGCCAGGCGCGGAATACATGGTTTCGGCCATATCGGCGGCCAACTGGCGGATATTACCGTCGACCTCTGTTACCGGTTTGGCGATGGTATGCAGGCGTGGATCGGGGTAGTGAAGAATTTTCAACAGGGCCATGTCGTGTATCGGCAGTGGATTCCATGCAGAATTTAACAAAATGGTTTAAGTTTTTCTTCGTCTGAATTATAACGGCCGCAACTCCGCCGCAAGCCAAGAAGGGCAGGAACATGCGTACTCTCATACTGATCGCCGCTTTGGGCCTGAGTGCATCACTTAGCGCCTCCACCTGGGCCGACGAGGTCCGCCTTCAGGAAAACGCGCCCGACCGCCATGTGGTCGTCAAGGGCGATACCCTGTGGGACATTTCCGAGAAGTTCCTGAAAGACCCCTGGCTCTGGCCCGAGGTCTGGCAACTCAACAAGGAACAGATCAAGAACCCCCATCTCATCTACCCTGGCGACGTGGTCATCCTCACCATGGAAGGTGGCAAGCCCCGGCTTTCCCTGGAGCCCGGTGCACGGGACGTGGTCAAGCTCAGCCCGCAGATTCGTGGCGAGCCCATAATCATCAAGGAGGCCGGCATCCCCAGCATCCCGCTCAAGGCAATCCAGGCCATGTTGTCCAAGGGCGGAGTCGGCGATCCTTCAGATCTCGAGAAATCGCCCCGTATCCTGGGGTCCGGCGATGCACGCGTGATGTTCGGGTCCGGCGACACGGTCTACGCCAGCAGGAACGATGGAGACACCGTCGATTGGCGCGTTGTACGGCTTGGTCAGGCCCTCAAGAATCCTGACAATCCCCAAGAGGTGTTGGCCTACGAAATGCAGCATCTGGGCACCGCACGCACGGAAAAAGCGGGTGATCCCCAAGTCGTGCGCATCCTGACAGCCGAACAGGAAATTCTGGAGCGAGACCGGCTCGTGCCCAGTTGGAAAGGCGATATTCCGCAATACATTCCCCATGGACCGGGCAAGCCGGTAAATGCCAAGGTAGTGGCGGCGCTGGGGGGGCCGATCTATGCCGGCACATTCATGACCCTGGTCTTGGACAAGGGGATGCGAGATGGGCTGGAAGAAGGTCATGTTCTCGCCCTGTTTCGTGCTGGCCGTTCCGTCGCAGATCCCAAGTGCATTCGCGCTGAAAAGATCGGCTTCCTGGCGGGCGGAGGACGCGGCCATGCGGTCGACTGCAAACCCAATAAAGACGATACATCCTCACTGCCGGACACCCGTGTCGGGCTGGCTTTCGTCTACCGCGTGTTCAACAAGGTGGCCTACGCCCTGGTCATGAACGGAACCGAGCCGGTGACCGTGGGCGACAGTGCGCGCAATCCCTGAGCCTGTCCCGATTTGCCAATTCGTCCGGACGCCTCCCTCTGGTTGAGCCTGGAGGCCGTTCCGGGCCTCGGACCGGAATCCGCCGGACGGCTGCTGGAAGTCTTTGTCACGCCCGAAGCCATTCTGGGTGCCAGCGTGGGCCAACTCGCTCCGGTAGTTGGCGATAACCTCGCCCGTGCCATCGCCCAGGGTGTCGACAAGGCCTCGTTGCAAACTGGCCTGGATTGGCTGGCCGGCCCCGACAATCACCTGATCACCTGGAACGAGCCGGCCTACCCTGCCAGTCTCCGGGATATCCCCGCGCCACCCGCCTGGCTTTATGTGCGGGGCGACCCGACTTGGCTGTGCCGGCCCATGCTGGCCATCGTCGGCAGCCGCAATGCCACGCCCCAGGGAATTCGAGATGCGCGCGCCTTTGCCCAGGCCCTTTCGGAGGCAGGACTCACCATTGTCAGCGGCCTCGCACTGGGGGTGGATGCCGCCGCCCATGAAGGCGGTATGGCCGGGCTGGCCAGCAGCGTGGCAGTGGTGGGAACCGGACTGGACCGGGTGTATCCGGCACGCAACAAGGCCTTGGCCCACCGGCTTGCCGCGGAAGGCGCCATTGTGTCGGAATTCCCCATCGGCACGCTGCCCAAGAGCGGCCACTTCCCGCGCCGTAACCGCATCATCAGCGGCCTGTCCCTGGGCGTTCTGGTGGTGGAGGCGGCACTGGAAAGCGGCTCCCTGATCACCGCCCGTTTGGCGTCGGAACAGGGCAGGGACGTGTTCGCCCTGCCGGGCTCCATCCATTCCGCCCTGTCCAAAGGCTGTCACCGGCTGATCAAGCAGGGCGCCAAGCTGGTGGAATCCGCCGCCGATGTGCTGGAGGAATTGGGCCGCGTGCTGCCCACCCAGGGATCATCCGCTGTCTCCGGGGCGCCCTCGGCAAGTCCGGATGTCCTGCTGGATGCCTTGTCCGGCGGCCCCCTCGCCCCCGATCAACTGGCGTCCAGGCTTGGCTTGACGGTGGCGGAGGTCTCCGTCAAGCTTCTCGCGGCCGAGCTGGATGGCACCGTCGCCAAACTGCC
>CAZEOR010000383.1:0-3264 GCA_964513695.1 uncultured Thiobacillus sp. | reverse complement strand
CCCGGTCCGCCAGCAGGGTGACCCGGCTCATTCCCCGCGCCCGCGCCCAGGCCAGCACATGTTCCACCAATTGCCCGCCGGCGCCGCCGCCGCGATGGCTCTGCCTGACGATGACATCCTCCAGCAGCAGCACTCGGCCGCCTTCCGCGGTGCTGACCGTGATGAGGGCATTGGCCATGCCCACCACCTCCGCCTCGTCGCGCAGCACGAACAGGCAGCCCAGGGCCGGGTTGTCCAGGATCAGACCCAAGCCGGCAATTTGTCGTGCCCGGTCGGGAACGAAATCGCTTTCCAGGGTGAACAGTTCGGTCAGTAGATCGGCCAGGGCCGGCAGATCGTCGCGGCTGGCCTCGGTGATGAACAAGCTATCCATGTTTTCCATGCGCGTCGTTCCCGTAGCCGGTGCCGGCCACATTCGGTCAATCGGGCTTCTGGCCAGCAATCATGCGCCTCGACAAGGGATTTATAAATTCTTGACTTGAGGCAAACCTTTCATAACATGCACAGCACATCCACTCGGGCGCAAACTTTCAATGGACAAAAAAGTCGAGGCAAGCACCCTTGCACTGTGTGGTCAGGCCGCACTTCCCCGACTGATCCAACGCTGGCTCAAGCACTTGGCGATACACGCGGAGAGCTGCCCCGAACTCCTGGAGCGGCTACCCCAGGAAGCCCTGGATGTCGACGATCTGGCCCATCTCCTGGAGCAACTCACAGATCGGCTCGATGCACACGCGGAATCTCTGCGCATCGAATCGGCCATCTTCGACAACGTCAAGGAAGGCATTGTCGTCACCGATGCCTCCGGCCGGATCATCCGCATCAATCGAGCCTACAGTCAGGTCACCGGTTACTCGGAAGCGGAGGTCAGGGGCAAGCGGCCAGGGGATTTCCTGCGTTCCGGCGTGCACGGCGCCGATTTCTACCGGCGCATGTGGTTCGACATCGCCAGCAAAGGCCGCTGGCACGGCGAAATATGGAACCGCCGCAAGGATGGCGAGTCGTTCCTGGAACAACTCACCATTTCCTCGGTGAAAAACGAGGCCGGCGAGATCATCAATCTGGTCGGCGTGTTCGGCGACATCACGGACCTGCGCCGCATCGAGCACAAACTCAAGCATCTCAACCATTACGACAGCCTGACCAACCTGCCCAACCGCACCCTGCTCATGGAGCAGCTGACGCGACATGTTCTGCAGGCCAACCGGGGCGAGCGGATCTTCGGCGTGGTCTGTTTCGATCTGGACCACTTCAAACTGATCAACGGACAGTACGGAGAGCATGCCGGCGACCAACTGCTGCTGGAAATCGCCAACCGCCTGCATGGCGCGGTGCGGGAGGGCGACACGGTGGGCCGCCTGGGCGGCGACGAGTTCGTCGTCATCATGACCAATCTGAAGGATCAGAAAGGCATGGAGATCGCCTTGTGCCGCCTGCGCGACGAGCTGGCCATGCCCTACCTGATCGACGACAACGAAATCACCGTAACCGCCAGCATGGGCGCCACCCTGTATCCCGAGGACAACGCCGACGCCGATACCCTGCTGCGCCATGCCAACCAGGCCATGGTGGATGCCAAGCAATGCGGCCGCAATTGCTATCGGCTGTTCGATCCGCGCCAGGAGGAGAACGTCCGCTACCAGAGTGAACAGAGGGAACGCCTGCACCTGGCCCTGCAAGAGGAGGAACTGCTCCTTTACTACCAGCCCAAGGTCAATCTGCGCAGCGGGAAAACGGTGGGGGCCGAGGCGCTGATCCGCTGGCAACATCCGGAACAGGGCCTGCTGACGCCGGCGAGTTTCCTGCCCTTTGCGGAAGACAGCGACCTCATGGTCGAGATGGGGGATTGGGTCATCGAAACCGCCCTGGACCAGTTGGCCGAATGGAATGCCCAGGGGCTGGACACCGCCGTCAGCGTCAATGTGGCAGCCCTGCAATTGCAGCACCCCGATTTCGTCGAGAAGCTGGAACAGGCCCTGCTGCGTCATCCCGCTGTCCACCCCGGCCAACTGGAAATGGAGATACTGGAATCCAGCGCCGTGCGCGACGTAGAACATACGCGCCAGGTACTCAATGCCTGTCGGGGGCTGGGCGTCGGCGCCGCCCTCGACGATTTCGGCACCGGGTATTGTTCTTTGTCCTATCTCAAGCAGATTCCCGCCACCACCCTGAAGATCGACCAATCCTTCGTGCGCAGCATGCTGGGCAAACGGGAAGATCTGGGCCTGGTGGAAGGCATCATCAGCCTGGCGAAAATCTTCGACATGGAGGTGGTGGCGGAAGGCGTGGAAACGCCGGAACACGGCGTCCTCCTGTTGCGCCTTGGCTGCGATCTGGCCCAGGGCTACGGCATCGCCAAGCCCATGCCGGCAGCCGCGCTGCCGGCATGGGTCCGGGAGTATGTCCCCCATCCCAGCTGGCACACCTGGGCCGGGCTGGACTGGGATTTGTCCGACTTCCCCCTCATCGTCGCCCAGCACGACCATATCAACTGGGTGCGGCGCATCCTGATGGCCATGGAGGGCAACGCGCCCACCCTCGATCCCGTCGAGCTGCACGACCACCATCAATGCCGCCTGGGCCAGTGGTACTACGGAAGAGGCAAGGAGCATTACGGCCAATTGAAGGAATTCCGCGACATAGAAGACATGCATCGGGACATCCACCGCATCGGACCCCGTGTCCTGGCGTTGCTGGCCGACGGCAACAAGGATGCGGCCCACGCGGAATGCATGATATTGCTGGGGCTGAAGGCAAAAATCCTGGAACTCATGCAATCCCTCCAGGCCGCCGTGGCGCGACAGAACAGTCGGCCTGCCCCTGTATCCCGGCCAACTTTCCGGCCTGACGCCTACTGATTCAGGTTTTCACTCCAGGATCGCCACGCTCTTGATCTGGGCGAACAGGATCTTGCCCGCCACCAGTTCCAGGGCTACGGCGGAGCGCTTGGTCACCCGCGCGACCAGCGGCGATCCGCCCACGTTGAGGCGCACCAGGGCCAGGGCCGGATGGATATCGTCGGCGATCTCCTGCACGGCGGCCGAGAGGGTGTTGAGGATGCTGGTGCCGCTGTGCCGGGTGAGGGCCAGGCTCACGTCCCGGGCCAGGATGCGCAGCCGCACCCGGCGGCCGACGGGCTGGCCACCGTCCCGCACCCAGACCGCGCCGCCGCCGAAATCCACCCGGGCCAGGTTCCATTGGGCATCCCGTTCCGCCACCACCGCGTCCAGCACCACGCCGGCGTCCTCGCCCAGGCGGATGGGC
>CAZEOR010000382.1:0-3270 GCA_964513695.1 uncultured Thiobacillus sp. | reverse complement strand
GACCACCATGGGCATTTCGCCCCGGAAAACCGCTTCATGACCAAACCACCCGGACCCCACTCCAGCCCGACCTTGGCCTTATGCCTTGTGCTGTGCGTATTTCCGGCCTGGGGGAGCGAGGCCAGCCGTGACACCATGGAGCGTGGCCTGCTGGATCTGAACCTGGAAGATCTGATGCAGGTCACGGTCACCTCGGTGTCGAAGAAGGCCCAGCGCCTGGATGAAACCGCCGCCGCCGCTTTCGTCATCAGCGCCGACGACATCCGCCGTTCCGGCGCCAGCAACATTCCCGAGGCCCTGCGTCTGGCGCCCGGCGTACAGGTGGCAGCCATGGGCCATAACAAATGGTCGGTGAGCATCCGCGGCTTCAACACCCGTTTCGCCAACAAGCTGCTGGTACTGGTGGACGGCCGCGCCATCTACAGCCCCGCCTTTTCCGGCGTGTTCTGGGAGCACAACGACGTGCCCCTGGAAAACATCGAGCGCATCGAGGTGATTCGCGGCCCCGGCGGCTCCATCTGGGGGGCCAACGCGGTCAATGGCGTCATCAACATCATCACCCGTCCGGCGGATGATACCCAGGGCGGCCTGCTCAGCATGGCCGCCGGCGACGAATTGCGTGGCGCGGGGTTCGCCCGCTATGGCTGGGCCTTGGACGAAGACACCCATCTGCGCCTGCATGCGGACGCCAAATCCGTCGATGGCGGACATGCCGTCGCGGGCGGGGACGGGCCGGACGAATGGAAGACCCGACAAGCCGGATTCCGCCTGGACGCGGAACGTGGCAACGACACTTTCAGCCTGCAAGGCAATATCGCCCAATACAAGGCCGACGACCTCATCACCGCTTTCGAGGCGAATCCCGCCGTGGATGCCGACTTCACGCCCTACATCGATTTTCCGCACAGCGACGGCGAAGGCAGGAACGCCCATCTGCTGGGGCGCTGGGAGCGCCAGGCGGGCGATCTGAGTCACTCCCTGCAAGCCTACCTGGACCACAGCGACAGCGACGCGGGCGTGTTCCGGTACAAGAACGACACCCTCGACCTGGAGTATCAGCAGCGCCGGCAGGGCCGGGACCACGACATCGTCTGGGGCCTGGGCTATCGGGTCAGCCGCGACCGGGCCTACGACACGCCCTATGCCTTCACCGCCGACTCCCGGAAGACCTTCGCTCTCTACAGCGCCTACATCCAGGATGAGATCACCTTGGTGCCGGAGCGCTGGCGCCTGACCTTGGGCGGCCGCTTCGAACACAACGCCTTCACCGGTTTCGAGATCCAGCCCAACGTCCGTCTGCTGTGGACGCCCAATGGCCGGGACAGCTTCTGGGCCGCGGTGTCCCGGGCGGTGCGCACGCCCTCCCGGGGCGAACTGGGCACCACGATCTTCATCTCGGCGCCGCCCGCCACCTTCCTCCCCTTCGCGACGGTGGGCGCGCCCGGCATGGATTCCGAGCGGCTCAAAGCCCTGGACATGGGCTGGCGGCGGCAATGGAGCCCGTCCCTGACCTCGGATGTGGCGGCCTTCTATTACCGCTATTCGGATTTGCGCGGCGTCATTCCGGGCGGCGCGCCGCTTCTCTACCAGGGCGCATTTCCCTACCTGCCCTTGAACCTGACCAACACCATCGGCGCCGAATCCTACGGCCTGGAGGTGGCAGTGGGCTGGCTGCCCCGGCAGGACTGGCGGCTCCAGTTCAACACCTCCCTGTTCGGCATCAACGACCTGGACCCGGTACCCGGCGTCAGCAGCGACGAGTTCATCGGTTCCACGCCCAGCCACCAGGTTTCCCTGCGCTCCTCGCTGGATATCACGCCCAAACTGCAATGGGATGTCTGGCTGCGCCGGGTGGGCAAGCTGCGCGGCACCTCCACCGGACAGGAGGCGGCGCCCGCCTACACCACCCTGGACATGCGCCTGGCCTGGAAACCGCGCAAGGACCTGCAACTCAGCCTGGTGGGACAGAACCTGCTGGATAGCGCCCATCTGGAAAGAATCATGACCAATTTCAACTCGATCCCCGTGGAAGTCGAACGGGGCGTCTATGTCAAGGTGGACTGGAAGTTCTGACGCCGCCATGAAACTCCTCCTCCACGGCTTGATGCTTGGACTCGTCTTGCTATCCGCCCCCTCCGCGACCCACCTCTCCCATGCCGACAGCCTGGGCGCGGATTCGGTCAAATCCGGTTTCGTCTACAACTTTTCCAAGTTCGTGGAGTGGCCCGGCGGCGCCCTTCCTCCGGGTGGCCCCATGCACTTGTGCGTTGTCGGCCATGCCCTCGACGGCAAGCTGAACCAGCTGGACGGCCGCCAGAGCCAGGGCCGCTCGATTCATGTCCGCAACCTGAACGCGTCCGGTGACTACTCGGGCTGCCATATCCTGTACATTGCCGCTTCGGAAGAACGTCGCCTGAACACCGTGTTGAACGCCGTGGCCAACAACCCGGTGCTGACCATCAGCGATATCGGCGAATTTCCGGAAAGTGGCGGGATGATCGGTCTGACAGTCATCAACGAGCGGGTAAGCTTCGCCATCAACCTCTCCGCCATGCGAGCGGCAGGCCTGAAACCGAGCGCTCAACTGCTCCGTTTGGGACGGGTGGTGCAATGACACAACGTGTATCGCTCAAGGATCTGCCGCTCCACAAGAAGCTTCGCTTCGCGCTTCTGCTGACTTCGGGAACGGCGCTGGTGCTGGCTTTCCTGGCATTGGGGATCGGCGCCACCTACAAGCTCAAGGCTGACACCCTCGCCCAGTTGACCACCTTGGCCCGCGCAGTGGCCCTCAACCTCCAGGCTGCCGTGGCCTTCGGCGACCAGAGCGGCGGCGAAAACACCCTGGCTGCCCTGCGCGCGCACAAGGATATCGATTTTGCCTGCGTGGTCAGAGCGGATGGGGTCCAATTCGTCGAATACACGATCAGGCATGGCAGCCGCTCGAAATGCTCCGAAGCATCCACCGGCCAGTCCTGGTTCGCCAATCACATCACCCTGGTGGAACCCATCGTTCTCGACTCGGAACGGATCGGCGAACTTCGCGTGGTCGCCGACATCAGCAAGACCTGGTTCGACCTGTTCTCGTTCCTGGCCGGCCTTGCCCTGCTTTCGGCCGGCGCCCTGGTGACAGCCGTTCAGCTCGGCCGGCGCTTTCATCCCTATCTCACCGATCCCATCCTCAGCCTGGCCGACATGGCGGAACGCATCTCCCGTGAACAGGACTACACCCTGCGCGCCACCAAATCCGGCGATGACGAAGTGGGACATTTG
>CAZEOR010000381.1:0-3293 GCA_964513695.1 uncultured Thiobacillus sp. | reverse complement strand
CTGGAAGTCGTTGTCGTAGGCTTCGTCGGCGTTGACGTGGACGCCGGTGCCGATGGCGGCCTCGGTGGCGCCCTTCACCACCACCACGTTGGCGGTACCGGCGATGCCCACGCCCCCCGCCGCCGCCGCCGTGGCGGCATAGGTGTGGTGGGTGGTGCGGGAATCGGCGTGGATGTAGGTGGTGCCGATCGCGTTGAGGTTGGAACCGTTCTTCACCCAGGCCCGGGTCTTCTGGTCGTACACGGCGGCGGTGCCGGTGAGGCCGATGCCCGCCGCGCCGCTGGCCGCCACGGCGCCGCCGGCCACGTCGGTGACCACGGAACTGGTGGCTTCGACGGTGAGGCCGCCCATGGAATTCAGGTCCGCGTCGTCGGCCACGGCCTGGGTGGTGTTGTCCACCAGCACCACGCCGAAGGAACCGGCGAGACCCGCGTAGCCGCCGATCCCCAGACCGATGACCGCCTGGGCGATTTCGGCGGTGGAACCGGCATCCAGCTTCACCGCCCCTTGGGTCTGGACCGTCGCGTTCTTGACCTGGGCGGTGGTGACGTGGGACTCGATGAGGGTGTCCAGGGCGCCGCCCAGCCCCGCGCTGCCGCCCACGGCGGCGCCGCCGGAGCCGGAGGCGAAGTTGTCATGGTGATAAGCGGCGACGCGGGCTTGCTGGGCGGCGCCGCCGAAATCGGTATTGACGCTGGCCTGATCGCTCACCTCGGCGGTGGTGTAGCCGGTCATCATCGCCACGGATACGGTGCCCGCTACCCCGGCGCTGCCGCCTCCGCCGGCGCTGATGGCGAAGTTCTCCACCTGGGCGGTGGACGAGGCCACCACGGCGACGCCGCGCACGCTGTCCTTCAACTGCCGGCCGGAGACGGGCTGGGCGGAAGGCAGCTTGGCGGGGTCGATGGCCGTCAGGAGGCCGTTGTCCACCTGGGCGGCGGCGCCGTTGCCCAGGGCGTTGACCGTGGTGCCGGCGCCGGTGATCTCGGCCAGGGTATCGGCATGCATGTCGTTGAAGGCGATGGAGCCGCTGCCCCCCACGCTGCCGCCGACGGCCACGGCGCCGGCGCGGGATTCGATCTCGTCGTCCGCCTGGGCGGTCACCAGCACGTTGCCGCTGGCGGAAACATGGGTGACCTGGCCGTCGGCGCCGCCGTTGATGCTGGCCGTGGTCACGCCGCCGATGTCGTTGAGGGCGATGGAGCCGGCGAAGCCGGCGCTGCCGGCGCCGGAACCCGCCACCGCCCAGACTTCCAGGTTGGCGGCCCGCTCCGCATCCACCAGCAGGTTGGCGACGTTCAGGGTGCCGCCGGCCACCTGGGCGGTGACGCTGGAGCCGATGTGGTTGTAGGCGCCGGAAGCGCCCACCGCCGCGTTGCCGGCGATGCCGATGGCGCCGGTGATGGAGAGGATGCTGGAGGCGTCGGCGGCGCGCACCGTGGTGTCGCCCGTCGTGGTGATGCCGGTACCCGTGCTGGCCGCCTCGGTGATGTTGCCGATGGTGTTGATGCCCAGGGAGCCGGTGAGGGCCACCTTGGCCGCCCCCGCCCCACCCGCCGCGATGGCCTCGATCCGGGCGGCCTCGGTGGCTTCCAGGCGGACGCTGGCGGCGTTGAGGGAACTGCCCGAGGCCTTGGCGTAGGTCTCGTTGCCGATGTCGTTGTAGCTGGCGGAAATGCCCAGGGAGGCCTTGCCGGTGGACACGGCCACATTGCCGGAGATGGAAAGGATGCTGGCGTTGTCGTCGGCGTCCAGATTCACCTCGTGGCCGGCCGCGGTCACCGTGGCCCCGGTCATGGAGGCTTCGGTCCAGTTGCTGATCCAGTTGGCCGTCACCGCGCCGGAGACGGCCACGCCCTGGGACACCCCCACGGCGGCGGCCACGGAAACGATGTCGTCGGTGTCGGCATCGCCGTCGCCGCTAGTAGCGGAAAGGCTGACGCCGCCGTCGCCGTTGACGGTCTTGCCGGCGCCGGCAATGCGGGCCTTGGTGTCCGAATCCACGGTGGAGATGGCCACCCCGGCGCCCACACCGGCCTTGCCGCCGTAACCCACGGCTCCGGCCACGCTGCGGATGTTGGAGCTGTCGTCGGCATCCAGGGTGACGGTCCCGTCGGCGTCAACGTGGGCGCCTTCGATGGCGGCTTCGGTGACGTTGTCCACGTTGCTGTAGGCCACGGAACCGGCCGCGCCGAGCTTGCTCCCCCCCGCCGCGCCGGCGGAGATGGACCACATGGACCCGGTGTTTTCCGCGTCCACGTTGACGCCGCCGCCCACCACCGTGACCTTGCCGTCCGAGGCATCGAGGGGGTCGTCGAACAACGCCGCAATGCTGGCGCGGGTGTCCTTCACCAGTTCGTTCCAGGTAAAGGCGCCGGCCAGGCCTGCGCTCTTGTCCAGGGCCACGGTGAGGGAACCGGCCCCGGCGATGGCCAGGCTGGCGTTGCGGGCGCGGATATCCAGGCCGCGGGCGAGGTTCACGGTCTCGTCCGCCGTGCCGTCCGCGTCCTTGTCCACGACCACCGCGCTGGCGGCGGGACCGGAGACGGTCACCTTGGCCAGATCCTTCAATTCGGCGGCGGCGGTGTCGTTGATCTCGTTCACCGAGGCGGCGCCGGAAATGCCCACCCCGGACTTGCCCTGCTCGCCCTTGTCCTTGACGTTGGTCTTCTTGCCGTCGCCGCCCTTGGCCTTGGAATCGTCACCGCCGGCCGGGCCGGAGCCGGCCACGGTGAAGGCCCCCATGGTGCCGTCGGCATCCGCGTCCAGCAGCAAGTTGCCACTGGCCGTCAAAGTACCGCCGGCGCCGGTTTCCGTACTCCGGTTGCCGATGAGGGCCCGTACCTCCCTATCCAAATCGTTGATGGCCACGGAGAAACCAATGCCCACGCTCTGGGAGCGGGCCACGCCGCCGGCCACGTTGATCATCAGGCTGTCGTCTTGCGCCCGCACCAGCACGTCGTCGGCATTCAGGCTGCCGGCGGAACCGATCTGGGCGATGGTGTGCACGTCGGTGTCGAGCAGGGAGAAGGCGCCGTTGATGGACACCTTGCCGGCCTTGCCCACGGTCTCGGTCACGCTGATGACGTCGAAGCCGGTCTGGGCCAGCACCGTCACGTCGTCGGCGCGCAGGTCCGCGCCCTTGGCAATCACCGCTTCGCTGCCGCCGGACAGGTCGAACTGGAGATAGGAGCCGCCGAAGCCGGCGGTGCCGGTGCTGGTGTTGGCGCCGGGCGGGCTGGTGGGATCCCATTCGGGCACGCCCACCAGGCTCAGGGTGCCCTGGCTGGCCC
>CAZEOR010000380.1:0-3302 GCA_964513695.1 uncultured Thiobacillus sp. | reverse complement strand
AATTATTAAAGGCATAAATCATGGTTTGACCCGCGCCGGCATCCAATCCAAATTTGCCCGCGCCGGCCTCCAGGGTTCCACCGGGAGCCTGAACGGCGACATAGGGACGCGCCGCTCCGGCCTCAAGGGATTTCAGGTAGAGGGTGAGTTTGCCGGTCCATAGATTGAAATGCGCGTTTCCATCCAGCCCCAGCAGAGCCTCCGACCCCAGGTGCAGCACATCGCCATCGGCAACCTTGATCCTGACCCGCCCATCGCCCAGGACACGAATCAGATCACCCGCAGACAAATTCGCCCCCGAGGATGCGCGCCAGGTATTGCCGTCCTTGTCCCGCACAATCGCTTCACCCACCACCAATTCCACGGTGGCTTGCCCATTGCTATTGGCTGGAGCGTGTTTTGCCGAAGCGGGGTCCGGCAATACCGGCAGTACGGGCAGTCCTGCCCAAGCGCCAACCGACAAGAACAGGTATGGCAGAAAAATGAAAGTGTTGCGTGTCATAAGTCCTCCCTGGGCCAGGATGTAGGAATGGTGTCAGCTTGCATCTGGAAGGCATAGCGTTCACCGTTGATTTCAATCTGATCGCCCGGGGCCAACTCCTGCCAAGTTTCACCGATGGGCCGATTATTCACACGGGGGCTGTTGCGGCCGGCGACATGCATGATGACGTAACCCTGGGGTCGGCGCAGGATCGCCGCAAGTTGGGTAGTGGGCTGGCCGACGGTCTGAATGAGGCTGTCCAGTTCGATCTCCTTGCCTTCCTGAGCGCCAGTCAATGCCAGCAGGCTGCCGATGGAGCCCGTCATTTGGCGTTCCCGAGCCGTAGCCACCAAGGGAACATCGTCCGATTCGTCCCCCATGGATTCGCCTTCGAAAAGCATGGTCTTGTCGAAGTCCATGTTCTTGAGGGCGCGCTGGTTGATGTACTGGATACGATAAGGGCCGATCTCGATCAAATCCCGGTTCTGCAAAATGTGGCGGTCGACCTTCTGGCCGTTGACGAGGGTTCCGTTGGTGCTCCCCTTGTCCTCGAGGATATGGTCGTTGCCCACGGTGAGAATCGCGGCGTGTTCCTTGCTGACACCTGGAGCGTCCAGGCATAACGCGCAGGTCTCGAGCCTCCCGGCGACCACATTATCGGCTTCGATAAAGAAATGGATCGGGTTCTTGCCGGCTCTGGTGATGAGCAGTTTCGCCATCTTTTGCCCCCTTTATCTTCCAAACAGCCAGCCGAACAACCGTGAAAGCAAACCAGGCGCCCCCGAGGGCTCGGGTGCCGATGCGGCGGCTCTCCATGCCAGAGCGACGGTGACGTTATCCTGACCGCCATTGTCGTTGGCAAGATTGACCAGAACCTTCGCCGCAAGCGCAGGGTTGACTTCCAACCGGGACAACACCAACTCGATGTCCCCATCGGCAACCATGGTGTTCAAACCATCGCTGCACAGCAAAAAAATATCCCCCTCGCAGACATCGACGACACGCATCTCAGGTTCCACTTGATCTTCCACGCCAAGCGCGCGGGTGACCAGGTTCCGGTTGTGGGACAGGCGTGCCTCCTCATTGGAGATGAAACCCGCGCCAACCTGTTCCTGGAGCAGGGAATGATCACGGGTGAGCGAGGTCAAGTGACCTTCCCTGAGGCGGTAGACACGGGAATCGCCCACATGGGCAACGATGGCGGAATCCCTCCATGGCAGCATCAATGCCACCGTGGTACCCATATTGGCCCGTTCTGCGGAACTCTTGGCATTCATGCGGATTTCACGATTGGCCATTTCGATGGCTTCCCGAACCGCCTGGGCCATTTCTTCAATGCTCGAATCAAGGGCCTGCATCGATTCCGCCAGCCTGATCTGGATGGTATCTACGCAAAGCTTACTGGCCACCTCTCCCGCCAAATGCCCCCCCATACCATCCGCGACCATGCAAAGGCCGGATTTCTGATCCACCAGGAAGCTGTCCTCATTATGGTCCCGGAGCATGCCGGTATGACTTTGCGCCGTGACTTCCATGCGTGCCGAACTCATTTCGACTGCCTCGCGTAGTTGATTTATCACTGGACCTGAGCTAAGGATCCTGGCCAACAGGAAGCATTCTCGCCGCTGCCGCTTTCGGCCGCAACGTCACCGCGGGCAAACAGCCCATTGTTCCGCCGGAAGATAATCCCAGTGCTTACATGGAGCCGTGGGGCTGACCGGTGAAATTATGTTCATGGCGTTCCTGGCAACCGACACAACGGATAGCCGTGGGGTTGGCGACCAGCCTCGCCGCTGGAATGTTGGCACCGCAGTCCTCACACACACCGAAATCAGGCGCGTCCAATCTGGCCGCTGCGTCTTCCATGGCCTGAATTATGCGAACTTCGTGGTCCATGCGGGCGGCGGCAAGATCTCCCAAGGTAACCGCCAAGGCCTCGTCGGCGCTGTCGCCGGAAGCTCGCCCGAGTACTGCCACATATTGGGTTTGTCCAGTTTCCTCAAGAGCAGCTTTCAATCCATGCAGCAACTTTGCTCGTTGCGCCTCCAAAGCGGCACGAATGGCGAGGCGGTCTTTCTTGGTCAGATGGCTCATGATGAACTCGGTTATTGGACGGGCATATCTTGATTATTGGTGGCAGCGCGGCGGCCTTCAAGTTGGATCCGGTCAATCTCCTTAATCAGTTCGGCGCTATGGGTAGCGGGGGAGACAGACAGGAACACTCGCATCATGCGGCCCTGTGGATCAATCAAATAGGTATGGCGCTTGGCGAACCTCACCGGGCCGAAATCCCACAGCGCGCCATAGGCTCTGGCCACTTTGCCATCCAGGTCGGAAAGCAAGGAAAAAGGCAAGCCATGATGTTCGATAAAACTGGCGTGGCTGGCTGCGTTGTCGAGTGAAATACCGACGAGGGCCACATCACGCCGTTTGAACTCGGCGAACCCGTCCCTCAGATTACAGGCCTCCAAGGTACAGCCAGGCG
This sequence comes from uncultured Thiobacillus sp., assembly GCA_964513695.1. Lineage (GTDB taxonomy): Bacteria > Pseudomonadota > Gammaproteobacteria > Burkholderiales > Thiobacillaceae > PFJX01. Next base: position 336 of record CAZEOR010000380.1, on the reverse strand, counting down.
TTTCATCCTTGGGATAGAAATACAGGACAAGCCAGCGTCCGCCGTAATCGGACAGTCGAACGACCTTCCCGCTGGCATCGGACAGTTCGAAATTTGGCGCGGGAGACCCCGATTTCGGGACGTCGCCTCTCCCAGCCCAGCGGAACAGCAGAAAAGCGGCACCGACGAGCATCAGGAGAGACAACAGCACTTTGCTCAAGGAAGACATCCGGGAGAGTGGCGGGCCTGAGGTAGAATCGCGCCCCATTATGCCCCCGTAGCTCAGTGGATAGAGCATCCCCCTCCTAAGGGGAGGGTCACACGTTCGATTCGTGTCGGGGGCGCCAAACAATCAAC
>CAZEOR010000379.1:0-3324 GCA_964513695.1 uncultured Thiobacillus sp. | reverse complement strand
TCGGCTGGACAGACCAGACTGTCTATAAATTGGGAGTGAGCTACGATGTGAACGACCAGTTGACGGTTCGCGCCGGTTACAACTATGGCAAATCCCCAATTCCAGATGATCAGTTGACTTTCAATACGCTCGCACCCGCTACGGTGGAGAAGCACTATTCCGTCGGCTTCAAGTACAAACGCAAGCACGGTCCGGACATTAGCGGCGTGTATATGTACGTGCCTACCAACAGGCAGAGCGGATGTGGCTTCCAGTTGGTTGACTGTGTTTCCATCGACATGAAACAGCAGTATCTTGGCGTCAACTTTGGTTGGGATCTTGACAAGATATAAGCGGTATTAGTACCCCGAAAGCAAAGAGGTGGCCATGGCCACCTCTTTTTATTACAGCTCCCGCGAAATCTTGCGGATGCTGTCGTCCTCCGGATGAGCTTCAACGCGGAAGCCCAGGCTTTCGGAGAGCTTGAGCATGCGCCGGTTGCTCTTCAGCACTTCACCTTCCATGGAGCGCATTCCTTTGGCTCGGGCCACATCCATGAGCACGTCCATCAGCTTGTGGCCGATACCCTGTTTTTGCCATAGGTCGTTGACCACCAAGGCAAACTCGCAGGATTCCCCGTCCGGGTTGATGGCGTAGCGCGCCACGCCCAGTTCCACTTCCTTGCCTTCCACCTCGGTGACCGCCAGCAGGGCCATTTCGCGGCTGTAGTCTATCTGGGTGAGGCGCACCAGCATGGCGGGAGAAAGTTCCCGCACCGCATCCATGTAGCGGAAGTACTTGGTTTCTTCGGACAGGCCTCGCACGAAGCCCTGGGTCAACTCCGCGTCTTCCGGACGGATAGGCCGGATGATGACATCCGAGCCGTTGGGCAACTGCCAGAGGGTGACCAGATGGGCCGGGTAGGGGTGGATGGCCATGTGGCCGTATCGGTCGGCATTGGGCACGCGCGGCGCGATGATGATGCGCGCGTCCAGGGCCAAGGCGCCGTGCTCGTCCACCAGCAGAGGGTTGATGTCCATCTCCTCAAGCCAGGGCAATTCGCAGACCATTTCCGAAACCCGCAGCAGGATACGTTCCAGGGCCTCCAGATCGGCGGCCGGGCGGTTGCGGAAGCTATCCAGCAGAGTGGCCACGCGGGTGCGCTTGATCAGATCCTTGGCCAGATAACTGTTCAGCGGCGGCAGGGTGACAGCCCTATCCTGGAAGGCCTCCACATCCACGCCACCGGCGCCGAAGACGAGCACAGGCCCCAGCACCGGGTCGGAGGTCATGCCCAGCAGGACTTCGCGGGCATGGGGCCGGCTGACCATGGGCTCGATGACGACGCCGTCGATGATGGCATCCGGACGTTTCTTCTTGATGCCCACCGTCATCTCGCCGAAGGCGGAGCGGACCGCCTGCCCGCTGGACAGTCCCAGCTTGACGCCGCCCACGTCGGACTTGTGGGTGATGTTGGGCGAGTTGATCTTCATGACCACTGGGAAGCCCAGTTGCTGGGCCATGAGCATGGCTTCGGTGGGGTTGCGGGCGATCAGAGTCTGGGCCACCGGGATACGGAAGGCGGAAAGCAGCGCTTTCGATTCCACTTCGTTGAGCAGATGGCGGCCTTCCGCCAGGGCGCTTTCGATGATCAGCCGGGCGCCTTCCACGTCGGGTTCCGCTCCCTGGGAGAGCGGGCCGGGAGTCTGCATCAACTGACGCTGGTTCTCGTAGAAGGCGGAGAGATAGGAGAACACCTCCACCGCCGGTTCCGGAGTGGTGAAGTAGGGAATGCCTGCGTCCCTGAAGTGGCTGCGGCCTTCCACCACCTGGGCCTGGCCCATCCAGCAGGTGATCACCGGCTTGGAGGAGTTCTTCGCCACCTCGATGACGGCGTCCGCGGCTTCCGTGGGGCGGGACATGGCCTGGGGCGTGAGCATGACCAGGGCGCCATCCACGTTGTCGTCGCGCAGGCAGGCTTCCACCGCATGGCGATAACGGTCGGCCGGGGCGTCGCCGATGATGTCCACCGGATTGCCGTGGGACCAGGATGCAGGCAGTACTTCGTTGAGGCGCGCCAGGGTTTCCGGTCCCAGATCCGCGATTTGTACGCCCAGGTCTACCGCCCGGTCGGTGGCCATGACGCCCGGGCCGCCGCCGTTGGTGACGATGGCCAGCCGGTTGCCGGTGGGCTTGATGTGGGTGGAAAGCGCCTGGGCGCAAGAGAAGAGTTGCAGGATGGTGTTCACCCGCACCACGCCGGCCCTGCGCACCAGGGCGTCGAACACCGCGTCGCTGCCCACGAGGGCGCCGGTATGGGACTGGATGGCTTTGGAGCCGGCTTCGTGGCGGCCCACTTTGACCAGCACCACCGGTTTGAAGCGGGAGGTGGCGCGCAGGGCGCTCATGAAGCCGCGGGCGTCGCGGATGCCCTCGATGTAGAGCAGGATGCCCTTGGTGGCCTGGTCATAGGCCAGATAGTCGAGGATTTCACCGAAATCCAGGTCCGCCGAGGCGCCGGTTGAAATAACACTGGAGAAGCCGATGCCGTTGGCTTCCGCCCAATCCAGCATGGAGGTGCACAGGGCGCCGGACTGGGACACCAGGGCGAGGTCGCCGGCAATGGTGGCGCCCTGGCTGAAGGTGGCATTCAGGCCGATGGAGGGGCGCTGGATGCCCAGGCAATTGGGGCCGATGAAGCGAATGTCATGTTTGTGCGCCACCGCCTGGATGGACTCCTCCAGGGCCATGCCCTTGGCGCCGACTTCCCGGAATCCGGCCGATAGGACGATGGCATGGCGGATGCCCCTCGAGCCGCAATCCTCGAGAACCTGGGCCACAGTGGGCGCCGGCGTGGCGATCAAAGCCAGTTCCGGGGTTTCCGGCAGCTCGCTGGCATAACCGTAGCAACGCTCGCCGTAGATCACGTCATGCTTGGGGTTGACCGGATAAACCGCGCCGGTGAAACCGGATTTGCGCATGTTCCTGAACAGGGTGCCGGCGACCGAATCTTCTTTTTCGCTGACGCCGAACACTGCGACAGAACGGGGATTGAACAGGGGGTGGAGATAATGTTGTGACATGGCTCTCAGTTATCGATTATTTAGACGGAATTCAGTTTGCGCCGACAATCCTAGGCTAGTCCGCGTTACAGCGCCATCAAGCCGAGCGTATAGTCATCATTGGATTTCATAAAACATCTTCGCGCCATGAACACCGCCTACATTACCCATTCCGAGTGCCGCAAACATGACATGGGGCACTGGCATCCTGAGAGCCCGTCCCGACTGCTTGCCATTGAAGATCGTCTGCATGCGGCCCACCTGTTCGACTATCTTGTCCATC
>CAZEOR010000378.1:0-3334 GCA_964513695.1 uncultured Thiobacillus sp. | reverse complement strand
AGCCGTGCAGGGCGGAAGCGCTCCAGGCAGTGTCCCGGTAGGTGGTGTTGAGGAAGCGGGCGAGGGCGGATCGGCCCTTCTTCAGCTCGATGTTCATGGCGGCGCGGGGAAACTCGTACATCAGCTTGGGCGCCATGGGCCGGCCGTCGTTCATGGCCAGGATCAGGCTGTCGCTGTCGGCGGGAATGGCCTTGCCGCTGGCCGGATCGATGACGCCGGCCAGGGCGCCGGCGCCCAAGTAGGGCACCACGCCGCCGTCGGCCAGGCCGGCCAGGATGGATTCGAATTCGGGATGCATGCTTGGCTCCTCGTTGTTTGACAAGGCATGCACTCGCAAGAAACGGGCCTGACCGCCATCCCAGCAACCACGCGGCCTGGCGGTTTGCAAGCTATGTCGCGTTTGCTCCAAAGCCCAGCGTTTGTCAGGTTTTTGCGGCGGGGTTGCGACCCATGGCTGTCCGAATGCGCGCGAACCACTTCTCCGAAACCCATGTAAAACCGCGTAGTTATTGGGGGAGCTCCGGATACGCCGGGCGGCGCGGGGGCGTGGTACGGATATTGCTGTCCGAAATAGGTGTTTCTCGAAACCGCACCTCTTCACCGTCACTCCATTAAGGAAATCACCATGCTGCTCGACACCTACGAACAACAGCAACAGCTTTACAACGTCAACTTCAAGGAAGCCACCAGCAAGGCTGGTCTGGTCGCCTATCGCGGCGATCTGGTCCTGGTGGACGGCGAGGTCGCGGATGCCCAGGGCCGGCGCAAGCCCCCCCTGGTGACCCTGAAGGCCGCCGTGGTGCTCGCCGATGGCGACAAGCTCAAACTGCTGGCCGGCTCAATGGACGAGATGGCCGACATGAGCGCCTTCCTGGAGAAATACCAGCCCGCCTTCACGCCCGAAACCCGCGTACTGCTCTATGTGGTGAACATCGCCAAACCCATGATTGCCGAAGCCGATGGCGTGAAACTGGTGCTCATCCCTATGACCGACGGCCTGGTCTGGAACGAACTGGCGGACGAGATGAAGCTGGAAAAGAGCGACTTCAAGGGCCAGAGCAGCGGTGACAAGGTCATCACCGTCTACGAAGCCTTCAAGGACTATAAGCCCAAATACGAGGTGCTGCCCCTGGCCGAAGCCATGACCCGCACCATCGAAGCCAAGCGGGAAGCGCGCGGCCCGGTGTAACACCTGTTTTTCTCCTCCCCCGCAAGCGGGGGAGGCCGGGAGGGGGAGAACGGAGAAACTACAAGGTCGAGTACCCCACCTCGCAAACCCCCCCGATCACCCCGAACTCCTCCTCGCCGCGCAGCTTGCCCGGCAGCAGGCGGTGGAAGAAGAACACCTTGGCCAGGGGAATCCGCGCTTCCAGGATGGTGTCGCCGAACTCACAGGCCCGTTCCCGCTCCAGAGTGAAGGAATTGAGGCTGTTGAGCAGCACGATACGGTGGCCCCGGCCGGCTTCCTCCAGCACTTCGTAGTCCCCCATGCGGTTGACGCCCCGGTATAGGGTGAGATGGGTTTCCTCCGGCCAGCGCCGGGCAAGTTCGAACTGGCAATAGGCATAGAGCAGATCGAGCTGGGCTTCCAGGCTGTTGGTGTTGTACAGCCCGCCGCTGCGTTGCTCCAGATAATGGCGGTAGGTGGCGCCGGAGAAATCCCGGATCGGCCCGCCGTGGTGGCGCGGCAGCAGCCCAAAGCGGGACTCCACCCAGCCCTTCAGCACCGCCCCCTCGCGCCCGTCGGCATCGAAGGCCCAGCCGCGCAGCACCATCAGGTAATTGGCCTTGGGCCGCCCCAGGGGCCGGGCCGCGCTGTACCCCGCCTCTTCCGGATGGGCCAGGCTGAAGGCCGCGTCCATGTGGGCCATGAAGTCGGCCGCCCGCTCGGTGGCGTCAGCCAGATTCGCCAGATGCGCGAACAGGGCGGCATGCAATTCCTCCACCCCGTCCAGCTTCAACGCCACGGGATGGCGCTGGTAGGTCAGGCTGCCCAGGATGTCCGCCGGCAGGTTGCAGCGGTTGATGGGCAGGCGTGCGGCGCGGGGGAGGGTGGGGGGCATGGCGGGGATGAGGTGATTGGACGCGTTTCTAAACGTCTCGCGGACGGATGTCCATCGCCACCCACAATCATTCCCCCCTTTCTCAAAAGGAGACCAAGGGGGATATAGCAACCCTGCCTTCCCCAACCCGCCGTCTTTACCCCCTCTCCCCGCCGGGGAGAGGGCAGGGGTGAGGGGCGGTTTTGTCTTGTCTACCCGTACAGGTTTGCCACGTGCGGTAAGCCGGGGGTGGCCCGGCGGCAGCAGAGGGGGAAAGGCATGCGGCGGAGTTCGCTTCGCTGATCCGCCTTGTGCTGGTTTGTTTGGGTTGAGGGTTGGGCCTTTCATCCAGCTTCACTGGCTACCGCCCATGGCGCCCTTCGATGCATGGAGCTATGCTATGCGCATACATTAATGCGCATTGGAAAGGCTATGCCGACCGTTCAAACAGCAGCCCCCAAATCCACCCCGCGATCCCGGAATTCCACCAAGCGGGCGACCAACCTGAGCCTGAGCGCCGATGTCCTGGAGGCCGCCAAGAGGCTGAACATCAATGTCTCCCAGGTCTGCGACAGCCATCTGCGCGAAGTTGTGCTGCAAGAGGAGGAGCGCCGCTGGCGCGAGGAGCATGCGGATTTCATTGCCGCCTACAACGCCACCATCGAAAGCGAAGGGCTGCCCCTCGACGAGTGGAGAACCTTCTGATGGCCCGGTTCGAGGTCTATCCCAACCCGGGTTCCCATGCCGGCACGACGCCCTACTTGCTCGACGTTCAGAATGATCTGCTGGATGGCCTGGACAGCCGCATCGTGATCCCGCTGCGCCGTCTCGATCGCTTCGCCAAGGTCAAGTTGCCCACCCGGCTCACGCCTGTCTTCAATATCCAGGGCATGGACTACCTCTTGGAGACCCCAAAAATGGGCGCGGTACCCCAGCGCATCCTGAAGTCTCCGGTGGCCTCTTTGGCCACCGAGCAGGCGCAAATCACGGCTGCACTGGATTTCCTGTTCCAGGGTTTTTGATCGAGTGGGGATGACAGTCCCGGGTTTCCCTCCTCTCCCCGCCGGGGAGAGGGCAGGGGTGAGGGGCGGTGTTGTCTTGTCCACCCGGTGTGGTTTGCTAGGTGTGGTAGGCCGGGGGTTGCCCGGCGGCAAGTTACTTTTCTTGCTTGGCCAAGAAAAGTAACCAAAAGAAGGCCACCCCACTTCCGCCGAAATCCCCGCTCGCTGACCAATTCCACGGGCGGCTCGCAAACTCGCCCTGCGGGCTCAGACATCGCTCGCCGACTTCCC
>CAZEOR010000377.1:0-3335 GCA_964513695.1 uncultured Thiobacillus sp. | reverse complement strand
CGGTGACGGACGCCGATGGGGCCGTCTGGTTTGCCACGCCAGGCGCACCCTTCCCGGCCACCTTGTTGAATGCCAGCACCTGCTCCACCCAGCAGGCTGAGTGCTTGGCTGGTGGGCTCCGACAATGGCGTCTGGGGGAACATAACTACCGGGGCAAGGTCGTGCCTGTCGTCGCAGGCACCTCCGAAACCCAGTACGTCGCGGTGGCCCAGGATATCGGACATCACGAACTGTTCATGGCACGTTTCCGCCTCACCCTGGGGCTGGCCATGACCCTGGCCGCCCTGGCTACCGCAGGCCTGGGGTGGTACGCCACGCATCGTGGTCTGGCATCCCTGCGACGCTTCAGTGACCTTGCAGCCGGGATATCGGCTGAACGACTCACAACCCGTTTGCCGGAAGAAGGCAGTCCTCCCGAGTTGAGAACACTGGCGCAGTCGTTCAATGCCATGCTTGCCCGGCTGGACGATTCCTTCCGGCGTCTGTCGGAATTCTCGTCGGACATCGCCCATGAACTGCGGACGCCCATTTCCAACCTGATGACGCAGACACAAGTGGCCCTGAGCCGCGCCCGAAGCATCGATGAATACCGCGGGGTGCTGCAATCCAGCGCCGAGGAATATGATCGCCTGGCCAGGATGACCGACGAAATGCTGTTCCTTGCCAAGGCCGACAATCGTCTGATCGTCCCGAAGCGGGATATGGTCGATCTGGTACGGGAGGCCAAGGACTTGATCGAGTTCCACGGCATCGTTGCCGAGGAACGTGGCATTGAACTCCGAATGGAAGGTGAGGCCAGCGTGCCCGGTGATCGCCTGATGTTGCGCCGTGCCCTGTCCAACCTACTCGCCAACGCCATTCGCCACACCTCGGCCAGTGGCTGCGTGTCGATTCGACTCGACATGCAGGCGGATAACGCAGTCATCGCTGTGGAGAACCCCGGAACGATCTCCCCGGAGAAGCTTCCTCACCTGTTCGATCGTTTCTATACAGGCGACCCATCGCGCAGCTCGGGTGGCACGGGCCTCGGACTTGCCATCGTCCGATCAATTGTCGATGTTCATGGTGGCAGGATCACAGCCACCTCCGTAGAGGGACGAACCGTATTCGAGATGCGGCTTCCGACCAAGCTGGATTGACTGTGCTAAAGCCCGGTTTGGCTTGGGGCAGTCTGAAGCTTGCTTCGTGAAGCAAGCTTTTGGTCTCTCCGCTTCGGCCAACCTGCCATCGGCCGTTCGCAGCGCTGGATACGGTTTTATCCTAGTTACCACCCGCTGGGTCCGAGGTACAACGAACGACCGAATCGAGGTGCATCCTGCCTGATACAGGATCGTGAAGCGGACGCTCAGGGATGAGCGCTTGTCGGAAACGCATAAGGCCGTTTGGCCAACACACAAACACTCAGCAAGCATTTCCGAATGGCTGCATGAACCGTGAATCTGCCACAGCGTGTAACACGAAACAGCCAGATTGTGGCTCATTAAGCATCAGATATGTCGCCACCTTACAGAGCGACTTTCGTTTCTTGACAACCCTCCCATCATTGGTAGCCTGAGGGCGTATTTCATTAGCAGAGCACTGCTCGCTTGCACCGCACTGCACCCGCTGGGATCAGGGAATGATCCCGCCCTTTGCCGTCAGGCGCCTCATCAATCCGGTCAGTCCCTGAAACCGGAACGGTCGCAAGACCCGGGATTCCGTCAGTCCATCCGTAGCATCCACCCAGCGGGGAACCCCTTCCCCGTCCGGGGCATGGTTCCCCTTTCTTTTTTCGAAGGAGCGTTCCATGTCCCAAGACCCGTCTCAAACTCATCCCACTACCAGTACACCAGCCGGCGAGAAGGCGTTCTTCGACCTGCACGTCAACGGGGTCGGCTATCTCAACCGCATCCGGGAAGTGAAGCCCCGCAAGGGCCAGCCCTTCCTGGCCTGTTCCATCTCCGCCATGCGCGGCGATCCGAGCGACGTGGAGTACACGAAGTTCGATCTCCGGGTCACCGGGGGTGAGGCCAGACGCATCGTCGCCATGTTGAAGCCGGAGGTCGACGGGAAGAAGCCCGTCGTCATCGGTTTCCGGATCGGCGACATCTACCCCGAGTTGTTCACCTACGAGCGCGGCGAGAAGGCCGGTCAGCAGGGCGTGACCATCAAGGGACGCCTGCTGAAGGTCGGCTTCGCCAAGGTGGACGGCCAGGCCGTGACACTGCCTGTTGAGCAAACCCAGCCCCAGACGGACAGCACGGCGCAGTAAGGCTGTGGGGTTCGTATCCATCCACCCTGCCGGGGAACCGTCCGTTCCCTGACGGGATGCGGCCTCCCCGGCCATTCCTTGGGGAGATCGCCATGGAAGTCCATGAACAGATCGTCATGGAATGCCTGGGCTGGGGGTTCTGCATCGCCGCCTTCGACGAGGAGAGCGGCGACTTCGCGCGGGTGTCCGAGGAGTTCTACCTGGAGTTCGAGGCGGCGCAAGCGGCCTTGATGTCCGGGGACTGGACACCCGCCTAGCGCGAACCCTCCATCTCAAGCCATCGCATCGATCGCAATTGTCTTTCCACCCTCGGCGGGCCGCTGCTTCCCGCCAGGGAACGTGTGATGCCCGCCGGTTCATTCATCCGATAGGAGAACATCATGCTGCAAGTCAACGGAACACTCACCGTCAAGAAGATCCACGGCGCCAAGGGCGCGTTTTCCGTGGGAGACCTGGTCACGGAGGTCGGCACCTTCAAGATCAAGGACGCCCTGCTGGACCAGTTCGAGGAAGGCCGCTACCAGGGGGCCTTTGCCATCTCCAGCATCTACCTGTCCTCATACATCTGGCGGGGCAAGTCGATGACGGATATCCGCGCCAACCTGGTGGATGTCCAGCTCGACGAGGTGGGCGACGTGGCCCCGGAATTGGCACCGCCGCAGGACGAGCCTGATCCCATCGAGGAAGAGGCTGCCCGGTCCAAGACCACGCCGGTTATCGAGTCGAGCGCCGAAACCACGGTGGTCGTGGTCACGCCCGCCGGCCAGGTGGACGTGGATCCGGCCCTGGAAGCCCTGGTGAAGTTGTTCGGGGCGGAACTGGGCGCCAAGGTCTGGAAGCGGGAAGGCATCAAGCTCGATCCCACCGTGGACCGGGGCCTGTTCCGGGAACAGCGCGACCACCTCAAGGAACTGGGTTATCGCTTCGATGCCAAGGCGCAGGCCTGGGCCGTTACCAGCGACTGATCAGTCTAGTTATTCACTCCTTGCCCGCCACGCGCGGGCTTTCCGATCGGCTTCCTCTTGGCATCCCCATCGGAAAGCCCGTACACCGGGCTCTCGATATTCCGGGCAGCGGCGGCCCA
>CAZEOR010000376.1:0-3340 GCA_964513695.1 uncultured Thiobacillus sp. | reverse complement strand
GTTGCTGCGCCTCAACTGGGGAATCTTCTCGCTCCACGCCGCCCAGATGGCCATGTTCACCGTGGTGCCCTTCGCCCTGGTGAAATCCGGCGGGCTCGACGGCGAACACCACTGGCAGGTCTATCTGCCCGTGTTGCTGGTGTCCTTTGTGCTCATGGTGCCGGCCATCATCTATGGGGAAAAACGGGGCGAACTGAAGCGGGTGTTCGTGTCCGCCGTGGCCCTCATGCTGGCCGCCCAGATCGGCCTCGCATTTTCCATGGAGGTTTTCTGGGGCGTGGTGGCGGCCCTGTTCGCTTATTTCGTGGCCTTCAACATCCTGGAAGCCAGCCTGCCATCGCTGATCTCGAAGATCGCGCCGCCCGAGGCCAAGGGCACGGCCATGGGCGTCTACAATACCTCCCAGGCGCTTGGGTTATTCTTCGGCGGCGCGGCCGGCGGCTGGCTGGCCCAGCACCAGGGGTTTGGCGCGGTGTTCATTTTCTGCGCAGGCCTGATGGCTGTGTGGTTGCTGTTCGCCGCGCGCATGACGCCGCCACCGCGCGTCAAGACCCAGATGTTCCATGTGGGGCCGATCACGGAGGCGGGAACCCAGCGCCTGCTGGCCCGGCTTCCCGTCTTTACCGGCGTCGAGGCCGTCACCGTGTTGCCGGAAGAAGGAGCCGTGCTGCTCAAGGTCGCGCAGACCGGCTGGGACGAGGAAGGTGTTCGGCATCTGTTATCGCAAATTTCTGAAGGGGGATAGTCATGGCTTCGGTCAACAAGGTAATTCTCATCGGCAACCTGGGCCGGGACCCGGAAATCCGCTACATGCCCAGCGGCGATGCCGTCGCCAACCTGCGCATTGCCACCACGGACAAGTTCAAGGACAAGAGCGGCGAGCAGCAGGAAGTCACCGAGTGGCATTCGGTGGCCTTCTTCGGCAAACAGGCGGAAATCTGCGGCCAGTACCTGAAAAAGGGTAGCCAGGTGTACGTGGAAGGCAGCCTGCGCACGCGCAAGTGGCAGGATAAGGACGGCAACGACCGCTACACCACCGAGATCCGCGGTGACCGCATGCAGATGCTGGGCAGCCGGGGCGGTGGCGGCGGCGGTGGTGGCATGACCGATTTCGATGCGCCGCCGGACAACGCGCCCAAAGGCAAACCTTCCGGAGGCGGCGGTGGTGGCGGTTTCGGCGATATGGACGACGATATTCCGTTCTGAACGGGCCGGCCGATTCGGTTTTTTCAAGGGGAATAACAATGCGATTGAAGTGGACGGCGGTATTGGCGGTTTGCCTGGCGGGTGGCGCCCAGGCTTCGGGCTTTGCCCTGATTGAGCAGAATGCCAGCGGTCTTGGCAACGCCTATGCGGGACAGGCGGCGGTAGCCGAGGACGCGAGCACCATTTATTTCAACCCGGCCGGCTTGAGTCTGCTTGAAGGCAGGCAGGTCGTGGTGGCCGGCAATCTGATCGCGCCCTCAGCCAAGTTCTCGGGAACCGCCGCGGCAGTGGTGGTGCCAGCTCCCCCCGCGGGGAACGGGGGGGACGCGGGCACGCTGGCCTTCGTTCCCAATTTCTATTACGCCATGGACATCGGGGCTGGCTTGAAAGTCGGTGTCGGACTCAATGCACCGTTCGGACTGGTCACCGAATACGATAGCAACTGGCTTGGGCAATCCCAGGCGGTGAAATCCGATCTGAAGACCTACAACCTGAATCCCACTCTGGCCTGGAAGGTGAGCGACAAACTGTCCCTCGGGTTCGGCCTGAACTGGCAGTATGTCAAGGCCGAATTGACCTCGCGCCATCCCGTCACCGGCGCGCTGCTGACCATGAGCGGCGACGACAACAGCCTCGGGTGGAACGCGGGTGCCCTTTGGAACATCGATGGCAACAGCCGGCTCGGCGTGTCCTATCGGTCGTCCATCGACTACCGTCTGGATGGGGACCTCAACGGCACTCCCGTGGTCGCCGATCTTGAGGTGCCCGCCAGCGCCTCGCTGAGTTACTGGCGCCGACTGACGCCCACCTGGGAGCTGCTGACGGACCTCTCCTGGACGCAGTGGAGCGATTTCCAGAACCTCGACGTGGTCAGCAAGGCTGGCGGAGTCACCCTCAGCCATGTCAGCGAGAATTGGGACGATACTTGGCGTTATTCGGTTGGCTTCAATTACCGCCCGTCTCGTGACTGGACCTGGCGTTTCGGCGTCGCCTATGACCAGGCCCCCGTGCCCGATGCCAGCCATCGGACTCCGCGTATCCCGGACGCCGACCGGTTCTGGATAGCGGTGGGCGGGCAGTACCGCCTTGATCCGAAGAGCGCGGTGGACTTCGGCTATGCGCACATATTCGTCAACGAGGCGACCATCACCCACTGTGACCCGGCAACCACCTGTCCAGTCGGCGTCACACTTACAGGCCAATACAACAACAAAATCGATATCCTGAGCGTTCAATACACCCACAACTTCTGATTCAGGAGGGGTTATGACGGGATTCCACACGAAGAAGGATCATGACGGACGCGTAATCCCGGCCAGGCCATTCGAGTTCCGGCCCGGCGAAACCCTGTTCACGGCCCTGGTGGCCGCCACCCGGCGTTTCGGGCGCGATACGCCGGGCCAGTGGGAAGACCAGAAGCCCGGCGCCTATTCCTACGGCGACCTGCTCAAGATGACCCTGGCCCTGGGGCGTCTGGCTGGCAAGGTCACACGGGAAGGCGAGCATGTGGGCGTGCTCATGCCCAACATGGCGGCCACTGTCGGATTGATGATCGGCCTGTCCGCCTTCGGGCGGGTGCCTTGCATGCTGAACTACACGTCGGGGACCGAGGGCATGCAGAGCGCATGTCAGGCGGGCTGCGTCGGTACTGTGATCACCTCGCGGGTGTTTCTCGAAAAGGCGGGTTTGACCGAGCAGGCCCAGGCGCTTCAAGGTGTGAAGCTGCACTATCTGGAAGACATGCGCGCCGATTTCGGCGTGGCCGACAAGCTCTGGCTCATGGGGTATGCCCTATGGCTGCCCGAGGTGGCGGTGCCCAGGGGGGATCCGGAGGCGCCAGCGGTGGTCCTGTTCACTTCCGGCTCCGAGGGCAAGCCCAAGGGCGTGGTGCTTTCGCACCGGGCCTTGTTGTCCAACGTCGCCCAGGTCCTGGAAATCATTCCCGTCGGGCCGCCTGAAGTGGTGCTCAACGCCCTGCCCATCTTCCATTCTTTCGGCCTGACCGCTGGCACCCTGATCCCCTTGGTTTGCGGCGCTCGCCTGGTGATCTACACCAGCCCTCTGCATTTCAAGGTCATTCCGGAACTGGTGCGGGAGAAGCGCTGCACGGTCATGTTCGGCACCAGCACCTTCT
>CAZEOR010000375.1:0-3346 GCA_964513695.1 uncultured Thiobacillus sp. | reverse complement strand
TCTTTTCCAACCCATGCCCATACAGTGGTTCCCCGGTCACATGACTTCGGCGCGCAAGAAGGCCGCCGAAACCATGGCCAACATCGACGTGGTCATCGAGGTGCTGGACGCCCGCCTCCCGGAAGCCAGCAGCAATCCGATGATCAAGGAGCTGCGCCTGTTCCGGCAGCGGCCCTGCCTCAAGCTGCTGAACAAGGCCGACCTGGCCGATCCGGCGGCGACTCAGTCCTGGCTGGATTTCTACAACCGGCAGAAGGGCGTCAAGGCGGTGGCGGTTTCGGCCAAGAAGGCGGGGGACGTGGCCAAAATCACCGGCCTGTGCCAGATCCTGGCACCCCATCGCGACGACAACTTCAAGCCCTTGCGCATGATGATCATGGGCATCCCCAACGTGGGCAAATCCACCCTGATGAACGGGCTGGTGAAGCGCAAGATCGCCGCCGTGGGCGACGAGCCCGCCGTCACCAAGTCCCAGCAGAGCGTGGTGTTGAGCCCGCGCCTGACCCTGGTGGATACCCCGGGCCTCATGTGGCCCAAGATCGAACACGACAGCGACGGCTACATGCTCGCCGCCAGCCACGCCATCGGCCGCAACGCGGTGCTGGAGGAAGAGGTGGCCACCTTTTTCGCCGGCATCCTGTTGGCGCGCTATCCCAGGCTGCTGGCGGAGCGATACAAATTGTCCGTGGAAGGGCTGGATGCGCCTGGCGTGCTGGAAGCGGTGGCGCGCAAGCGTGGCTGTCTGCTCAAGGGAAGAGGGGGGGAACCGGATCTGGAGAAGGCTTCCCTGTTGCTGCTGACGGATTACCGCGCCGGTGTGCTGGGACGCATCAGCCTGGAGACACCCCAGACACGGGAAGCCATGCTTGCCGCGGCCAGCGCCGCCTCCAAGGCCGGACCGGAAGCCGGATCCGAAGTGTCGTAAGCCGGCTGTTCAAACCCGCAGCAGCACCATCTTCAGGGGAGGGTTGCCATCCGGACTGGGGAAATCTTCCTCGGGCGGAATCCATTCCAACTCCCGGATCGGACGCCCGGCCTTGCGGGCGCTGCGTTCCAGTTGGTCGACCCAGGCATCCCGATCCACCTCCGCCGCGTTGTTGGCGCAGATCAGCGTGCCGCCCTCGACGGTGGCGAGCAGGGCGGGCTTGAACAGGGCCGGATAGTCGTTGATGACGTCCACCACGCCGAAGGGGCTCTTGGCGTAGCGGGGCGGGTCCAGGAACACCAGGTCGAACTGTTGCTTTTCCAGCCGGGGGAAGGTTGGCATGCGCTTGCCCCGCACCATGCCGCCCTGGTGCAGTCCGGCGAACTGGCGCACGGCGGCGAAGACGTCGCTGTGGAGGAAGCGGGGCCGGATCGGCAGGGCATTGATGCGGGCATTTTCCCGGCCGATCTTGAGGCTGGATTCGGCGAAATCCACGTTCACCACGAAGCGCGCCCCGGCCATGGCGGCGGCGGTGCCGACGCCGCAAGTATAGGCGAACAGGTTGAGCAGGGATTGTTCGTCCGGGCGTTCCTTCATTTCCCGCATCACGCGCCGGCGCCCGGCGCGCATGTCCAGGAACAGCCAGGGGTCCTGGCCCTCGTGGCGCGCCTGGATGCGGTAGCGCACGCCCATTTCCCGGACTTCGCGGATGGCCTCGCCGGCGGCCATCTTTTCCGGCGGCAGGGCATTGCGGATGCGGGAATTGGCCTGGGCCCGGTCGTTGTAGATCAGATCCAGCCCGGACAGGGCCTTGGCGTAGAAGGCTTCCAGTTCGGCCAGTTGGCCCGGCTCCAGCGGGCGATGGAAGCTCTGGACCAGGATCAGGTCGCCGTAGCGATCCACGGTGAGGCCCGGCTCGCCCTCCACGCTGCCGTGGAACAGCCGGTAGGCATCGGTCTGTTCGTCGCGCAGGCGGGCCATGAGCGGGGCGCGAGACTGCAAGGCGGTGGAGAGTAGGCCAGTGAGTTGGCCTGGTTCGAGTAAGGACATGACGACTCCGGGTGGGACATGGCGGACGCCATGGAAAGGCGCGCCATTCTACAGGTTGGTCACTTATCGGCTCAGCAATGCCGTGGCCGCGCCGAGCCCGACGAATTCCACCGTGGCCTCGACCGGCATGCTTACGCGATGCATGCCGTTCCAGGCCCCGGTGGTCACGATATCACCCGCCCGGACGCCACCGACATGGCCGATCCACCAGGGCAGACAGAAGAACAGATCATCCAGCGGCGGCCGTCCCCGTGTTTCGGCGATGCATTTCCCGTCTGCCAGGACACGGGCGATCCGGTCTGAAAAATCCAGTTCGCGCCAATGGGGAATCTCGTCGCCGATCACCAGCGCGCCGTTGAGCAGGTTGTCGGCCAGGCGCCAGAACGGGCCTGCGGCCTCGGCATCGGACAGGCGGGTATCCACCAGCTCCATGGCCACGTGGGCGCCGGCAATGGCATCCAGGATTTCCTCCCGCGAATAGGGCAGGGCGCGGATCGGAAGATCCCTCTCGAAGCGGACGGCGATCTCCGCTTCGACGCCCATGCCGAGGAAACCCCCGCTTTGAAAACGGGCCGGGCTCCATGCCAGTCGTTGGGGAAATATCGGCGCCGCGACGGGTATCGTGTCCCGGCTTGAAGCGCCCACTTTCCAGGCGCCGGGCCGATCGGCGCCCACCATGGCCTGCCAGACGGCACGCTGCACGGCGTAGGCGGCAACCTCATCCACAGGCGCCTGGGCGGGGTGAGCTGGAACAGGAGCGCGGTCGCGGTAGGCGCGGATCAGGAGATCGGCGCAGCGGGTGTCGGGAGCGAGGTCGGATATCATGGTTTCTCGGCGGCATGGGTGGAAACGGGCAAGCCACACGGATGATAAAGCCCGGTTAAACTTCACGGCCTTGCCGTCGTTAACCCCGTTCATGTCGTTTCCCCTCCGTGCACCGCTCTCCCAGGTATTGGCATTGCTGCTAGGAATGCTGTTCCTGGCCAGTCCGGCTTCGGCCGGGGAGACTTTGCGCGTTCTCGCGTGGCCGGGATATGCCGACGCGGATCTGGTCCGCGTTTTCGAGAAAAGATTCAAGGCCACGGTAGAGGTCACCCTGGTCAGCACGGACGATGCGCTGCGCGAAAAGTTGAGCGCCAACCAGGGCGGGGATTTCGACGTCATCGCCGCGAATACCGCGGAAATCAAGCGGTTTGTCGACCTGGGTCTCGTGGTTCCGCTGGATCTGGCCCATATTCCCCGGACCCGGGATCAGCTTTCCCGCTTCCGGAACCTGGCCGACATCCCGGGTATCACCCGGAGCGGCCTGGTCTACGCGATTCCGTTTACCTATTCGGAAATGGGCCTGATCTACGACCGGGCGGGGGTCAA
>CAZEOR010000374.1:0-3352 GCA_964513695.1 uncultured Thiobacillus sp. | reverse complement strand
GCCGCGCCCCGTCGGCATCCTCGGCGGCACCTTCGACCCCATCCACTACGGCCACCTGCGCATGGCCGAGGAACTGGCGGAAGCCCTGGACATCGACCAGGTCCGCTTCATCCCCGCCGGCAGCCCGCCTCATCGCGGCCAACCCCGGGCCGAATCCGGGCACCGGCTGGAAATGGCGCGCCGGGCCGTGGCCGGCAACCCCCGCTTCGTCCTGGACGACCGGGAGATCAGCAAGGACGGCCCCAGCTACAGCGTGGACACCCTGGCCGAACTGCGCGCGGAACTGCCCGCCGGCACGCCCCTGGTGCTGTTCATGGGCAGCGACGCTTTCCTGGGCCTCGCGGCTTGGCACGAATGGCGCCGCCTGTTCGACCTGGCCCATATCGCCGTGGCCCACCGACCCGGCTTTTCCCCAGCCCTCTGGGAAGACGTGCTACCGGACGCCCTGCGTCAGCAACTCACCAAACGGCGCTGCGAACAAGCCGGTGAACTGATGGAAGCCTCGTCAGGCCGGGTCTTTCTGCACGCCATCACCCAACTGGATATTTCCGCCAGCCAGATCCGCGACCGCTGCCTGCGCGGCAAAAGCCTGCGCTACCTGCTTCCCGATTCCCTCATCGACTACATCAACGAGAACCACCTCTATGTCTGAACCCCAATCCGCAGCACAACTCTCCACTGAGCAACTGACCCGGATCGCCGTTGCCGCCCTGGAAGACATCAAGGCCAAGGACATCACCGTCATTCAGGTCGGCCACCTGTCCTCCCTGTTTGAAACCATGATCATCGCCAGTGGCGACTCCAACCGTCAGGTGCGTTCTCTGGCCGACAACGCAGTGAAAAAGCTTAAGGAAGCCGGCGCAGAGATCATCGGCACGGAAGGCGAACAATCAGGGGAATGGGTGCTGGTGGATGCTGGCGGCTTGGTGGTGCACGTCATGCACCCGGCGGTGCGACTGCATTACAACCTGGAAGAGCTTTGGGGGGCAGCACGGAAGATCAAGCGTACAGCTTGATCGAACCGAGCATATTGAATTCCGTCCACTTGTCGTTCTGGAATTGTGGCGATACCAGATTGGGATGAGTGGAACATTGCCCGTCGAGTCGTAGAGTCTGGGAAGTGCGGACAAAACCACTGGGGATTCGCCCTCGTCCACTCTCGGCTCAGTTTGCCAGCTGGGTCGGCTCTGGAGCCACCCGGCCCACCAACCCATGAAAAGCCCCAAAGCTCCCCATCTTCTTATTGGTGGCAAAACGCCGGAGTTTGAATTCTCTGCCCGGACAGGCCGGGCATCGAATCAATTCGCGATCTGCGGAATCACATCCAGAATTGCGTGGGTATCCCGGTTCACGAGGATGACATCAGCATCTAATACGTAGCGAGTATAAGGTGCGGGTAGGTCAGGCAACTTTGCCGCCAGTTCAGTGGGTAACTTGGCGGGACGTTGTCCCGAATCCAGTACATCGCCTGATTTGGCGCGCTGGGCAGGGACGGGGCCACGGCGCTGGCCACCATAGAACGTCTCGATGGTCTTGCGTTCGCTTTCGGAGAACTTCATCCCGGAGGAGTCCGTGCTTTGTGTCGACGTGCCTTGACTTGCGCAACCGGCAAGCAGAGCAGCGACAGCCATGAACAGAAAGTCGCGGCGTTCCATTGTTGTCCCCTCATGCCTTATGGATAAGGTGCTCTGTTTATCAAACCCCCCTGGCAAACTCTTTGAGCGGCATCAAGATTTCCAGTGACAGTGGATCCAGGACGCAGTTTCTCGATAGACGTGGGGTCAGAATGAACTGGCTTGCGCTTCACCTGCCCGAACCAGTCCCATCAGGCCATCCATTCTTTCCCGGCAAGGGAATGACATCGCGATTTTTGGAAAGAAAAAAGCCGGCGCAAGGCCGGCTTTTTCAGATGCGCTCCGATCAGCGTGGCAGTTCGCTGGCCCCCATGAGGAAGGCATCCACTTCGCGCGCGCACTGACGGCCTTCGCGGATGGCCCAGACCACCAGGGACTGGCCTCGGCGCATGTCGCCGGCGGCGTAGACCTTGGTGACGCTGGTGGCATAGCAACCTTCCCCGTCCGTGCCGGCCCTGACGTTGCCGCGCGCGTCCTTCTCAACGCCGAAAGCGTCGAGCACCGGGGCGAGGGGGTTGGTGAAGCCCATGGCGAGCAGCACCAGATCGGCCTTGATCTCAAACTCGCTGCCGGGGATCTCGGCCATCCTGCCGTCCTTCCACTCCAGGCGCGCGGCCTTGACCGCCTTGACACGGCCCTGACCGTCGTCGACAAAGGCCTTGGTGACGATGGACCAGTCGCGCTGGCAGCCTTCCTCGTGGGAGGAGGAGGTGCGCATCTTGGTCGGCCAGTAGGGCCACACCAGGGGCTTGTTCTCCTGCTCGGGCGGACGCGGCATCAGTTCGATCTGGGTGATGCCGGCAGCGCCGTGGCGGTTGGAGGTACCGACGCAGTCGGAGCCGGTGTCGCCGCCGCCGATCACCAGGACATGCTTGCCGTGGGCGGAGATGGGGTTGGGGGCATCGCCCGCCACCTGCTTGTTCTGGGGGATGAGGAATTCCAGGGCGAAGTGGACGCCGGCCAGCTCGCGGCCGGGTACGGACAGGTCGCGCGGCACTTCCGAGCCGCCGGCCAGGACCACGGCGTCGAACTCGGCCATGAGCTTGGTAGCGGGGATGATCTCGCTGGCGTCGTTGACGATGCCGATGGGCGTGCTCATTGAACTGTCATCGGCGGCCACCAGGCAGCCGGTGCGGAAGCTGACGCCCTCGGCTTCCATCTGGGCCATGCGCCGGTCGATGAGGGCCTTGTCCATCTTGAAGTCGGGGATGCCGTAGCGCAGCAGGCCGCCGATGCGGCTGGCCTTCTCGAACACCGTCACGTCGTGGCCGACCCGGGCGAGCTGCTGGGCTGCGGCCAGGCCGGCGGGGCCGGAACCGACCACGGCGACCTTCTTGCCGGTCTTGGCTTTGGGCGGCTGGGGCGTGACCCAGCCCATTTCCCAACCCTTGTCGATGATGAAGTGCTCGATGGACTTGATGCCCACCGGCTCGGCAATGATGCCCAGGGTGCAGGCGGCCTCGCAGGGGGCGGGGCAGATACGGCCGGTGAACTCGGGGAAGTTGTTGGTGGAATGCAGCACATCCAGGGCCTGCTTCCAGTTGCCCCGGTAAACCAGGTCGTTCCAGTCCGGAATGATGTTGTTCACCGGGCAGCCGTTGTTGCAAAACGGGATGCCGCAGTCCATGCAGCGGGCGCCCTGGGTCTTGGCGGCGTCGTCGGAGAGGGTGGCGACGAATTCCTGGTAGTTGTGGAGCCGCTGCTCCACCGGCGCGTAG
>CAZEOR010000373.1:0-3377 GCA_964513695.1 uncultured Thiobacillus sp. | reverse complement strand
CTTGGCGGCGAGCTTCACGTCCACGGTGTTTCCGGGCACCAGGTCCATGTAGATCACCGCCGGGGTGTTGTCCTTTGTATTTCTGCGGGCGCCGGCCGGGTCGCTCAAAACCGAGGCGCGCAGGGGGTTTTCCGGGTTCGTGTAGGCCCGGCGCACGCCCTCGTTGACCATGTCGTGGATGGACATGGCTCCTTCCCACCTCACATCCATGCCGATCTTCAGGAAGACCACGGCCATGCCCGTGTCCTGGCAGATGGGCCGGTGGCCCTCGGCGCACAGGCGCGAGTTGATGAGTATCTGGGCCATGGCGTCCTTGGCGGCGGGGGATTCCTCCCGCTCGTAGGCGTCCTTCATGGCGTGGATGAAATCCAGCGGGTGATAGATGGAAATGAACTGGAAGGCGTCGGCGACGGACTGGATGAAGTCTTCCTGGCGGATGGTGGTCATGGTGGGTTCCTGCTTTCTTCAAAGACGCGGCAGCGATTCACGAATCTTCTCTCGCCCGCGAACGGGATAACCAGCGACTTGACCGCGGCTATATGCGGCTTGGTCGGTTGGTCGGTCGGCTGCATCAGAGGGGCTGGGGGTGAGGGAACTTCGACTCGACAAGTATGGTGCAGGGAGTCTTACGGGAAAAGCCGACTAAATTATTGGGTTTTTCAATAACCAGGCTTGAAATATTTGTGCGGCGCAACACCCAAGAAGGGACTAGCGTTCGTATCAACGAGGAAACGGGCATGGACCCGCTTCCATGATTGATCGAGACGAGGAGTTCGATATGGCTGTTGCCAGCCGTGTATTGGGTGATTACTGGCCCGGTATCCAGCTTTACTACCCACCGGTGAAATACGCACCGGCTCTGGGGTCGTATGAGGATCTGGAAATCGCCGCCCAGCGTTTCCAGAAGCACGCCCGCCACTGCCATGCCCAGACCCTGTTGTTCGACCTGGAGGACGGCTGCCGGCAGAAGGCCCTGTCCCGCGACCTGCTGCGCCGGGAGCTGCCCGGCCTGAACCGGGACGATCTGGCCGTGGCGGTGCGCATCAATCCCTTCCGCACCGAGGAGTACGACAAGGATCTGCTCATGCTGCGCGACCTGGCCGACCACATCGACGTGGTCATGCTGGCCAAGGCCGGCGAGGCCTACGGGGCGGCCGAGATCCGCGACCTGTCCGCCTGCCTGGTGGGCATGAATCCGCGCATGACCATCCAGCCCATCATCGAACATCCCAAGTCGCTGAAGATCGCCCCGGACATCATGGCCTACCCCACGGTGAAGCATGTGGTGTTCGGCATCCACGACTTCTCCAAGGCCATGGGTATCCACATCACGCCGCGGGGCTGGACCCAGGAACTGTCCTACTTCCTGCACCAGATCATCTTCGAGGCGAGGATCGCCGGCGTCGGCGTCATCGGCGGTGTGGAAGTGCTGATCGGCCAGGCCGCCATGCCGGAAACCTTCCTGGAGCCCCACGACATCCGCCGCTGGCTGGATCTGCACGGCGACGAGGAGTCACGCGTGGTCTACCGCCACGCTTGCGAGGAAGCGGCCATGGGACTCACCGGTAAGCAGGTGATCCATCCCAGCCACATCCACCTGTGCAAGGTGGCCTACACCCCGTCCCCCACCGAGGTGGAACGCAACATCCGCGTGCTCCAGGCCGCCGTGGAGGCCGACGCCCTGCTCGGCGGCGCCATCAAGTTCGAGGGCGAGATGTTGGACCCGCCCATGTTCGGCAAGGCCCTGCAAGTCCTGCTGCGTGCCCATGCCCTGCGCGCCCTGTCCGAGGAGGACACCGATTTCGCCTTGAAGGTTCTGGGCATGCTGCCCGCCCAGGTTGTCCGTGAAAACTGGCCTTATGGAGTCATTCTATGAACGCCCCGGAACGTATGGAAAATCTGGAGAACGCCATGTCTTTTCCCCCCTTCGATAACTGGCAGTGGTCCATCCCGACCCGGTTCAACATCGGCGTAGCCTGTACCGACGCCCATCTGGGCACGCCGGTCGAGGACAAGCTGGCCATGATCGTGGAGGACGACAGCCTGGGCGTGTCCACCGCCACCTACAAGGAACTGGCGCAATCCACCTCCCGTTTCGCCCAGCTCCTGCGCAACCTGGGTGTGCGCCTGGAGGAGCGGGTGCTGATCCGCCTGCCCAACTCCCTGGCCTATCCCACCGCCTTCCTTGGCACCATGAAGCGCGGCGCCATCGCCGTGCCCACGTCCACCCTGCTTACCGCCGAAGAGGTGCTCTACCTGGCGAAGGATTCCGGCGCCGCAGTGCTGGTGACCGACAAATCCATGTGGTCCGGGCTGCGCGGCAAGCTGGAGGGACTGGACAACCTGCGCTACGTGCTGCTGACAGGGGAGGGCGTGCCCCCCTTCTACAAGGTGGGCGGACTGACGGTCCTGGGCCTGGACGCGGCCTTGGCCGGCATCGACGAATGGGAGCCGGCCCATCGCAGCAATTCCCACGACCCGGCCTACCTGGTCTACACCTCCGGCACCACCGGCTATCCCAAGGGCGTGCTGCACGCCCACCGAGCCATGATCGGGCGGGAGCCGGCGGCGAAATACTGGTTCGACTTCGGCACCGAGGGCGCGCCGGCGGACGACCGCATCGTCCATTCCGGCAAGTTCAACTGGACCTACGTGCTGGGCTCAGGCCTCATGGATCCGCTCTATCGCGGCAAGACCGTCATCGTGCACGAAGGCAAGAACGACGCGGAAGGCTGGATCAAGCTGATCGCCAAGCACAGCGCCACCATCTTCATCGGTGTCCCCACCATCTATCGCCAGATCATCCAGAAGACCGCCTTCACCGGCGCCGACGTGCCCACCCTGCGCCACTGCATGAGCGCGGGCGAACACTTGTCCGACGAGATGCTGACTCTGTGGCGGGAGCGTTTCGGCGTGGACATCTACGAAGCGGTGGGCATGTCGGAAGTCTCCTACTACCTGTCCGAGAACAAGTTCCGGCCCATCCGCCCCGGCTCCGCCGGCTTTCCCCAGCCCGGTCACGGCGTCAAGCTGCTGGACCCGGAAACCCTGCGCGAGGTGGAGATCGGCGAGGAGGGCATGATCTGCCTTCCCGCCGACGACCCAGGCCTGTTCATGCGCTACTGGAACCTGCCCGAAGAAACCGGCAAGGTGTTCAAGGACCGCTGGTTCCTCACCGGCGACTACGCGCGCTTCGATGAGGACGGCTACATCTGGTTCCTGGGGCGCAAGGACGACATCATCAACTCCTTCGGCTACCGGGTCTCGCCCCACGAGATCGAGCGGGTGATGAAGACCCACCCGGCCGTGGCGGATTGCGCGGCGACCGGCGAGGAACTGGCCGCCGACAAGGTGCTGGTGGTGGCCTACGTCATGCT
>CAZEOR010000372.1:0-3386 GCA_964513695.1 uncultured Thiobacillus sp. | reverse complement strand
CGAGGCCTTCGAGGACTGGGTGCGGCAGCAGCGCGACCGGGCCTACGTGGAATATCGCCTGGAAAACTAAGTCCGGCGGATGCCGTGGCTGCGCTGGAAGCCAGCCTGATTTGGCGTAGCGATGGGGTTGGCCATGTCGATCGCCTGATCCTTCCCGACAACGCCTTTCTGGCGGATGGCCGCTGGACTCGGGCGGCAGAGTCGGCGCGACGTGACGGCAAGGATATTCTTGCCGCGGAACCCTGGATACAACCTGCCGGACTGGCCCCGGCCGATTATCCCGCCAGCCATTTCCGCATGCGTATCACACCGGTTCCCGGCCGTTTCTACCCGCGCGCGGCCTTTGCGGAACTGGCCCAGGGCCCACGGGACATGCGGCCAGTCCGGCTGCTGGCGGTGGAAGCGGGCATGCTGCGTGTGGATCCCAATCACCCCCTGTCCGGCCGTGAAGTTCGGCTGGAATTGCGTATGACCGATCTGGAGCCCGCTCCCGGTATGCGCATGCGGGAACTGTTCGATGGCCCCGGTCTGCAGCGGCCGCCAGCCGATCCCGCGCGCGCCTATTTGCACCTGGATGGTTTCGCGCGACAGGACGAGGCGGGCGACGGACAGTTCTATTGCCAGCCCCGTTTGACCCACCACCTGGATATCGCCTGCAGGGGGGAAATCACGCGCTTGTACCGCCGTTTCCTTGCGCCCGGCCAGCGGGTGCTGGATCTGATGAGCAGTTGGGTGTCCCATCTGCCGGAAAGTCTGGTCGATCTGCATGTCGCCGGACTTGGCATGAACCGGAGTGAACTTTCGGCGAATCCCCGACTGGCTGAGCAGGTGGTGAAAGACCTCAACGAGCGCTCGGATCTGCCCTGGGGCGATGCCTGCTTCGATAGCGTCATCTGCACCGCATCCATCGAATATCTGCTGCGCCCCCGGGAAGTGCTGGCGGAAGTGCGCCGGGTACTGAAGCCGGGTGGAATCTGCATGCTGACCTTTTCCGACCGCTGGTTTCCCACCAAGGCCATCCGGGTCTGGGGCGAACTGCATCCCTTCGAGCGCCTCGGCATGGTGTTGAGCCTGTTCCAGGGGGCGGGATTCGTTGACCTGGAAACGGAAACCCTGCGTGGAATGAAGCGTCCCTCGGACGACAAATATGCTGATCAGCGCGCCTTCGCCGATCCCATGTTTGCGGTCTGGGGGCGTGTACCGGCCTGTGGGCCGGAAAGATTCATGGGCTAGGGAGCGGCCACACCGTATAGCGCAGCAGGCTCACTCCATCCGAACCCTGGTCTATCCAGGCCAGATGCAGGTTGCCCGCTTCATCCAGGGCGATGGCGGGGTCGCTTTGGCGGCCCGGTCCCGAGGTGGCCGGCAAGGTCGTGTTCTCGCCGTAGCCCGCCGCGGTGAGGCGGGTCAGCCAGATATCCGCCGTCCCGTCCCGCTCATCGTCGAAGGCAATCACCAGATCCCCCCTTTTGTTTCCAGCTGCCGCCACATGCCACTGGGCTATGGCGTCGCCGAAACTGTCCTGGGCTTTGCCGTCCTTGGCGAAGCTGGTGCCGCCATCGTCGCTGATGGCGGCATAGACGTCGTAGCCGGAGAGGAAGTCCCGCTTGTCCAGCCAAGTGGCGGCAAGCCGTCCGCCAAAGGCCGCCAGGGCCGGGCGCATGGCCCCCGTGCCCCGTCCCAGGTTGCCCTGGGCCTTGCCGGTGGGATTGCCGCTGACCCGGATCGGCATGGTCCAGACCTGGCCATCGCCGCTGCGGGTGCCGTAAATGACGGTATGGCCGTGACGGCGGTCTTCCCAGGCGAGGGCCAGACCTTGTTCTGCGGCAGCCAGGGTGGGGAACATCTGATCGTCGGTGGGCGGGACGCTATCCGCGGGCCGGGCCACGCCGGGTTTCAGGTTCATGCCGTCGATGCCCAGGGGGGCGAGCCGGATGCGCCGCCAGCGGCTGTCCGGACCGCTCCATGCTGCAAAGACGCCCAGTTGCGGATGCCACGTGGTGGTGATCTGGCCGCCCGCATCCGCCAATATAGTCGTGGGACCAAGTCCGCTCGTATTGGCCATCGCCGCATTGACGCCGGATTCATCCTCCCAGGCGAGAAGGAAACGGCCTCCGTCCAAGGCCGACACGCTTGGTTCAAAGCAGTCGCCTTTGCCAAAAACATGTTCCCTGAATGTGGCGCTGCCAGCGCTTTTCAGGCCCAGGTGGCAGCGCGGCGCACCGCCGCGATTGTCTTCCCAGACCAGGGCGACCGCGTGGCCGGAGCAGGCGAGATTCTTGCGCCCGGAGGCATCCAGGTGGATGAAGGTGCCGGTTTTCCCCGCCACCACATCTATGGGGGATTCGGCGCAAAGGACCGGCAGAGCGTTTGCCGCCAGGAGAACGAATCCGAGGAGGGCATGGAAATTCAAGGCTTGCTCCCGAGAAATTCCAGCAGGGTCTGTTTCTGGTAGTGGCCGCCGCGGATATAGCGGTCGAAATCCTTGAAGTCGTCCACGGTCTTGAAGCCGGGGATCTTGGCGACCACCTTGCCGTCGGCGGTCATGAACACGAACAGGGGCGTGGCATAGGCGCCCAACCTGACTCCCAACTCACCTTCGGTGAGCCGTTCTCCGCTGGGCAGGCGGATGCGTTTGCCACCTTCCGCATCCACATAGATCAGCACGTAGTTGTCGCTATAGATCTGCTTCAGCCCCGCATCGGAGAAGGTTTTCCGATTGACGTGGTCGCACCAGGCGCAGCCGTAGCGGCCGAAATAGAGGAGGATGGGCTTGTTTTCCGCCTTGGCCTGGCGCATCCCGCTATCGTGGTCCATGAATGGATAGCCTGCGGGCGGGTCGGCCCTGGCGGGCGCGACCAGTAGGATCAGCAAGAACAAGCAGCGGGCGCTAAAAAGAAGTTGAGGCATCTGTCGTCTCCGGTTGTTCCACACGATATTCTTCCCGGTATTGGCAAAAAGGAAGCGCACGCATGTACCAGCCCGCCACCATCGGCATCGTCTCCATCAGCGACCGGGCCAGTACCGGTATTTACGAGGACAAGGGCCTGCCGGCCCTCAAGGAATGGCTCAACGCCGCCCTGCACAACCCCCTTGAATTCGTGGAACGCCTGATTCCCGACGAACAGCCGGTCATCGAGCAGACCCTGATCGAACTGGCTCGCCAATGCTGCCTTGTGCTCACCACCGGCGGTACCGGACCCGCGCCCCGTGACGTAACGCCGGAGGCCACCCTGGCGGTGGCTGACAAGGTGCTGCCGGGGTTCGGCGAAGCCATGCGGGCGGTGAGCCTGAAATACGTCCCCACCGCCATCCTGTCCCGGCAGGTGGGCGTGACCCGGGGCAACTGCCTGATCCTCAATCTGCCCGGGCAGCCCAAGGCCATC
>CAZEOR010000371.1:0-3387 GCA_964513695.1 uncultured Thiobacillus sp. | reverse complement strand
GAGACCCATCCAGCCGGCGACGTCGACGATCGGGCTGAGCCCCGGCACGTAGAGGAACGACCACAAGATGGTGGCGATCACGCCGGGGACGCCGTAGGGCATGAAGTAGGCGGCGCGGAACAGGCCGGGCCACTTCGCCGAGGCGGATTCGAGCAGCAGGGCAAGGATCGTGGCCAGCACGATCATCACCGGTACCTGGACGACGCCGAACAGCAGCATGCGCGGATCGGACGGGTCCACCACCACATGGCCCAGGGTGGCCCGTTGCAGGTCGCCCAGGTAGCGCAGGGCCTCGGGGATCACGGTCAGCAGCACCGCGCCCAGGATCACGCCGGGGATGTTGCCCATGCCGCCCAGGACGATCATGCACAGCACCAGGATGGACTCCCACAGATTGAAGCTCTCCGGACTGATGAAACCCTGGAAGGCCGCGAACAGGCCGCCGGCCAGGCCGCCGAAGGTGGCGCCCATGGCGAAGGCCAGCAGTTTCACGTTGCGCGTGTTGATGCCCATGGCCGCCGCCGCCACCTCGTCCTCGCGCAGGGCCGCCCAGGCGCGGCCGATACGGGAATCCTGCAGGCGCATGGCGACCACGATGACCAACAGGGTCGCGGCCAGGAACAGGTAGTAATACAGATAGGTGGAGGGCAGCGTGAGGCCGAACAGATGTTGCGTCTTGCCGAAGGACACGCCGCCGATGCTCACCGGGTCGATCAGGTTCATGCCCTGGGGCCCGTTGGTCAGGTTGAAGGGGGCGTTCAGGTTGTTCATGAAGATGCGGATGATCTCGCCGAAACCCAGAGTGACGATGGCCAGGTAGTCGCCGCGCAGGCGCAGCGTGGGCGCCCCCAGCAACACGCCGAACATGCCCGCCAGGGCCGCGCCCAGGGGTAGCACGGCCCAGAACGGCAGATGCAGGCCGAAGTGGGGACTGGCCAGCCAGGCATAGAGATAGGCGCCCAGGGCGTAGAAGGCGATGTAGCCCAGATCGAGCAGGCCCGCGTAGCCCACCACGATGTTCAGGCCCAGGGCGAGCAACACGTAGAGCAGGACGAAATCCAGCACCCGCACCCAGGAATTGCCCAGGCCCGCGCCCACCACGAAGGGCAGAATGATCAGCAGCGCCGCCAGCAGAACCAGGGTCAGACGGGGCCGGGCGCCCAGGTACTTACGCACGGCTTGCAACCCGCTCCCCCAACAGCCCCGAAGGCCGGAACACCAGCACTAGGATCAGCACGAAGAAGGCGAAAACGTCCTGGTAGTGGCTGCCCAGGAAACCACCGGTGATATCACCAATGTAGCCGGCCCCCAGGGCCTCGATCACCCCCAGCAGCAAGCCACCCAGCATGGCCCCTGCGATGTTGCCGATGCCCCCCAGCACCGCCGCCGAAAATGCCTTCAGTCCCAGCATGAAGCCCATGTAGTAATGGGCCAGTCCGTAGTAGGCGCTCACCATCACGCCGGCGATGGCGGCGATGGCGGCACCGATGACGAAGGTGGCGGAAATGACCCGGTCTACGTTCACACCCATCAGTTCCGCCACTTCCTTGGATTGGGCCGTGGCGCGCATGGCCCGGCCCAGGCGGGTCTTCTCCACCAGCAGCCAGAGACCGGCCATGATTGAGAACGAAAGCACGACGATGAAAATCTGCAAATCGGTGATGTGGGCCCCCAGGATTTCGTGCTGACCGCGCGGCAGGATTGGGGGAAAGGACACGTACTGGCGGCCCCAGACCAGCATGGCCAGGTTCTGCAGGATGATGGACACACCGATGGCGGTGATCAGGGGCGCCAGCCGCGGCGCCTTGCGCAGGGGGCGGTAGGCGATCTTCTCGATGCCGAAGGCCAGAGCCATGCAGGCAGGGATGGCGATGAGCAGGCCGCCGAAGACCACCATGAGCCCGGGCATGTCGGGCGCGACCCCCATCAAGACGCCGATCACGGTCAGCGCCACCATGGCGCCGATCATGGTCACCTCTCCATGGGCGAAATTGATCAGCTCCAGGATGCCGTACACCATGGTGTAGCCCAGGGCGACCAGGGCATAGATGCTGCCCAGCACCAGGCCGTTGATGAGTTGCTGGGTAAAGATGTCCATATCAAGTTGGCAGTCGACGGTTTTCAGTCATCAGCCAAGCCGTTATCCATGCCGATTGCCCACTGACTACTGTCTACTTTTATTTGACGGTTTCCAGCACCTGCCAGGTGCCGCCCTTGGCCTCGTAAACGGTCACGGCGCCGCCCATGGTGTCGCCCTTGGCATCGAACTTCACCGGGCCGGTCACACCCTGGATCTCGACTTTCGGCATCTCGGCCAGCACCTTGGCCGGCTCGGTGGAATTGGCCCGCTTCATGGCGTCCACCAAAGCATAGACCGCATCGTAGGCATAGGGCGCGTAGACCTGGATCACACCGTACTTGGACTCGAAGCGCTTGCGGAAGTCGGGGCCACCGGGCATGGAATCGATGGGCAGACCGGGGGAGGAAGCCACCACGCCCTCGGCATCGGCGCCCGCCAGCTTGAGGAAGTTGACGTTCTGCAAGCCGTCTCCGCCCAGCAGCTTGGCGCTCAGGCCCAGGCGTTTGAGCTGTTGCGCCATGGGGCCACCTTGCGGGTCCATGCCGCCAAAAAACACCAGGTCCGGGCTCTTGCCCTTGATGCTGGTGAGGATGGCGGTGAAATCCGTGGCCTTGTCGTTGGTGAATTCCCGCGCCACCACTTCGCCGCCAGCCGCCTTGGCGGCCTTCTCGAACTCGTCCGCCAGGCCCTGGCCGTAGGCGGTGCGGTCGTCGATGATGGCGATCTTCTTCGCCCCCATCTTGCCCACGGCGTACTGGCCGAGGGCCTTGCCCTGCTGGGCGTCGTTGGCCATCACCCGGTAGGCGGTCTTGTAGCCCTGAGCGGTATAGGCCACCGCGGTGGCGGAGGGGGAAATCTGGGGAATGCCGGCGTCGTGGTAGATCTTGGAGGCCGGGATGGTGGTGCCGGAATTCAGGTGGCCGATTACCGCGACGACACCGGAATCCACCAGCTTCTGCGCCACGATGGTGGCGGTCTTGGGCTCCGCTTGATCGTCCTCGCCCAGCAATTCCAGTTTCACCTTCTTGCCGCCCAGTTCCAGGCCCTTGGCGTTGATCTCGTCCACCGCCAGACGGGCGCCATTCTCGTTGTCCTTGCCGATGTGGGTTTGCGGCCCGGTCAGTGGCGCGACGGAACCGATTTTGACGACGTCGCCCCCTTCGCCCGGTTTATTACCGCAGCCGGAAAGCGCAATCGCCAAAGCAAGTGCCAGGAGGGAGAAGGAATATTTTGCGTGAATCACCTGAAAACCCCTGAAAGGCCTGAAAACGCGCGATTTATATCACACCGGGGCCTCTCGGGATTGG
>CAZEOR010000370.1:0-3405 GCA_964513695.1 uncultured Thiobacillus sp. | reverse complement strand
AAAGCGAGCCGCTGCCCTGCTTCATGCTGCGCAGGTTGAAGAAGAGCTTGCGCTGGGCCTTGGTGGTGGCCACCTTGACCAGACGCCAGTTCTTCAGGATGAATTCGTGGATTTCCGCTTTGATCCAGTGGACGGCGAAGGACACCAGACGCACACCTCGCTCCGGGTCGTAACGTTTGACGGCTTTCATGAGGCCGACATTGCCTTCCTGGATCAAGTCGGCATGGGGCAGTCCGTAGCCCAGATAGCCTCGGGCGATGGCAACCACCAGACGCAGGTGGGAAAGCACCAACTGCCGTGCGGCTTCCAGGTCGTTATCATCGCGCAGGCGCACCGCCAGATCATGTTCCTGCTCCGCGCTCAGGAGCGGGAAGCGGTTGACTGCCTGGATGTAGTTTTCCAGGCTGCCCAATGTGGATGGAACGGGAAAGTTCAGCGCTTGAGCGGTCATTTAATTCCTCCTTAATCCAGACGATCAAATTTTAGCACTCGCGCTGAGAGAGTGCTAAAGGCCGGGAAGTTCCTGAAGAAAATTATCAGGAATTTTCGACTTGGCGCAGAGCCTGGCCAACCGCGAAGTAGGCGCCGAGCCAGCCAAGGAGGGTGCTCAGACCCAGTAGCAATAGCAGGTCGATGGCGCCGAGTCCGGACAGGAGGAACTGGGCGCCATAGGCCGCCGCAACGCGCGCGACGCTGGCTTCCAGGAGAAAAGCGCCCAAGGTGACCAGAAGCCCGCCCGTCAGTCCGCCCGCCAGACCCTGTATGCCACCGAAATAGAGAAACGGTCGGCGGATGAAACGGTCCGTGGCGCCGATGAGCCGGGCCACTTCGATCTCGTCGCGTTGGGCGTAGATCTGCAGGCGGATGGTATTGGCGGTGATGGCGGCCAGCGCCAGACCGAGCATGATGGCCAGCATGAATACGAGATCATGGCCCAGGCCCATGAGGGCGGCCAGACGCTTGATCCAGTCGGTATCCATCAAAACCCGTTCGGCGCCATTCATCTGCCTGAGCCGGGCACCCAGGGCTTCCAAGGCTTGGGGTGAGGTGTCCTTGGGCGTGACAACCAGGGCGTGGGGCAACGGGTTGTCCGGCAGCCCCGCGGCGATATCCGACAGTCCGGCGGTCTGTAGCTTGGTAATACCTTCGGTTTTGCTGATAAACCGGACCGAGGCTACATCGGTTTGACCCGTCAGGGTATGGGCCAAGGCTTTGCCGGGTGTTTCTCCCAGTTCCGTTTTGAGGAAGACAGTGATTTCGGCCTGGGGTTTGATGCCGCCGGCCGCCCGATCCAGGTTTTCCATGAGCAGGTACAGTCCGGCGGGCATGGCCACCGCCACGCCGATGACGAGGACGGTGAACAGGCTGGCCACCGGCGCATCGCGGAAACGCTGGGCGG
This sequence comes from uncultured Thiobacillus sp., assembly GCA_964513695.1. Classification (GTDB taxonomy): domain Bacteria; phylum Pseudomonadota; class Gammaproteobacteria; order Burkholderiales; family Thiobacillaceae; genus PFJX01. The sequence goes on along the minus strand of CAZEOR010000370.1, from coordinate 2,006 downwards.
CGATCTTGAGGCTGTGCAGATGATGGGCAAGCCAGGCTTTCATGCCACCAGCTTTCCGTAGGCAAGATGGACATTGCGCCCGCCGTAGCGCTGGATCAGATCCTGGTCGTGAGTGGAGATCAACAAGGTGACACCGACTTCGTTGAAGGCCCGGAACATGTCCATGATGTCCTTGGCGTAGGCGTCGTCCAGGTTGGCGGTGGGTTCGTCCGCGAGGACCAAGGCGGGGCGGCTGACGATGGCGCGGGCGATGCAAAGCCGTTGCTGTTCACCGCCGGAGAGGGTGATGGGCTTGGCCTTTTCCTTCTTCAGCAGGCCCACCTTGTCCAGCGACGCGCGCACCCGCTTGGCCGCGTCGTTGCCGGTCAGACCCTGGATGTGCAGAGGCAGCAGCACGTTGTCGAACACGCTGCGGTCGTAGAGCAGCTTGTGGTCCTGGAAGATGAGGCCGATGTTGCGCCGGAAGAAGGGCAGGGCGGGGCGCTTCATGCGGCCCACGTTCTGGCTGTTGACGATGACGTGGCCCACTGTGGGTCGCTCGATGGCGGCCACCAGCTTGAGCAGGGTGCTCTTGCCCGCGCCGGAGTGGCCGGTGAGGAACACCAGCTCGCCCTGGTTGATGGTCAGGCTGACATCGGAGAGGGCCTCATGCCCGCCTGGATAACGTTTGGTGACGCCGGACAGTTCGATCATGAGAACAGGGCATCCACGAATTCATCGACCTTGAACGGTTGCAGATCCTCGATTCCTTCGCCCACGCCGATGAAACGCACGGGCACAGGTTGCTTCTTGGCGAGTGCGGCGATGACGCCGCCCTTTGCGGTGCCGTCCAGTTTGGTCATGACCAGGCCGGTGAGTCCCAGGGCCTCGTCGAAGGCTTTGACCTGCATCAGCGCGTTCTGGCCGATGTTGGCATCCAGCACCAGCAGGACTTCGTGGGGCGCGCCGGGATCGGCCTTCTGCAAAACCCGCTTGACCTTGCGGATTTCGTCCATGAGGTGCAACTGGGTGGGCAGGCGTCCGGCGGTGTCGGCCAGGACGATGTCGATGCCGCGTGCCTTGGCGGAATGCAGGGCGTCGAAGATCACCGCCGCCGGATCGCCGGCCTGGGATTGGATCACTTCCACCTGGTTGCGGTTGCCCCATTCTGTCAGTTGCTCCCGCGCCGCAGCACGGAAGGTGTCGCCGGCGGCCAGCAGAACGCTCTTGCCCTCGGCCTGGAAGCGCCGGGCCAGTTTGCCGATAGTGGTGGTTTTTCCAGCACCGTTGACGCCCGCCAGCATGATGACAAAGGGCTTGGCCTTCGTGGTGTCGAGAGATTGTTCCAGAGGTGTGAGCAGAGCGGTGAGTTCAGCCTTGAGGGCGCCCTTGAGCTGTTCCGCTTCGGTGAGTTTGTCCCGCTTGACACGATCCCGCAGCCGCTGGATCAAGTGTTGAGTGGCATCCACACCCACATCGGCGGAGAGCAGGACCGTTTCCAGATCCTCGAACAGGGCCTCGTCGATCTTGGCGCCGACACCGAACAGACCGGCGATCTGGCCCGTGAAAGCATTGCGGGTGCGGGCCAGACCCTGCTTCAGGCGTTGCGCCCATGAAAGCCTGGACGCCTCGGCCTGGATGGAGGACGTTTCTGTTTCGCCTTCGTCGACGGGAGCTGCGGACGGTGAAGGAGAAGGCTCGGATTTACCGGACTTGAAGAAACCAAACACGGGAGGGATCAGTCACAGGCTGCGTTATTAGCTTGGAAATTCTATCATGCGAGCCCTTCCTCCCATGTTTGCCTCCCCCAATATGAAGCGAATTCTGGCCATTCTCGGGCTGGCGGCGGTTGTCCTGCCGGTCCGGGCCGAAACCGTCGAGCAGACCCTGCCAAACGGCATGAAAGTCATTGTCAAAACCGACCGGCGCGCGCCCGTTGTGGTGTCTCAAGTCTGGTACCGGGCTGGCAGCATGGATGAAAGCTACGGGACCACCGGCGTCGCCCATGTGCTGGAACACATGATGTT
>CAZEOR010000369.1:0-3416 GCA_964513695.1 uncultured Thiobacillus sp. | reverse complement strand
ATCTCGTAGGGCACGGTGTACTGCTTCAGGAAGTCGCCGGAAGACATCTCCAGGCGGTTCTTGAGGCGCAGGATGTCATAGGGGGTCAGGGTGATGTCGATATTGGCGCAGCAGGCGTTCCAGCACTTCACATCCTTATGGCAACGGAACTGGATGCTCTTGTCGCCGCCCAGCATGTTGGGCATGACCGGACTCAGCTCGAAGGGCGCCTCGTCGGCTAGATTCTTGAATTGGCTTTCGTCCATGGGTGACCTCTCGTGGCGCGCTTGCCGGGATGGTGATTCGGCTATATGGGGATAAAAACGTTCATTCGCAAGAGCGGGCGGTGACTACCCTTGCGGATCAACGCTGTAGCACTTCATGACAACAGGGTTATCCGGGCCGAAATGAAAACCGGGCGCCTTGTGGGCGCCCGGTTTCTTCAGCTGCAGCGCCCGATTAGTGAGGGGCGGCTGCCTTGAACAGCTTGGACTTGTCCACCAGATCGACGTGGGCGCGCTTGAAGTTGGTCCACTTCTGCGTGGTCTTGTCGTAGATGGAGTTGCCGAAACACTTCCAGTTTTCCTCATCGACGAAGTTCTTGTCGGTGCGGTAGTAGAAGCCGGGGTAACGGCTTTCTTCACGGAACTGGATGTGCTTCATGTGGGCTTCCGCCGTCAGGATGCGGTGGTAGTTTTCCCAGGCGCGCAGGAGTTCGTGCAGGTCTTTCGCACGCATCTTCATGGCGTCTTCCTTCAGCATGTTCAGCTTGTCTTCCGCAACTTCCAACATCTTGTCGTTGGTGTTGTAGTAGGTCGCGACGCCGGCAACGTACTCGTCCATGATCTTCTGCAGACGGAACTGCAGCATCTTGGGGGTGATGTAGTTGGGGTTGACGTCGATGGCGGTGGTGTAGTCCTTGAACTCCAGGTAGGTACGCACCGGACGGTAGATGTCCTCGACCAGCTGTTCCACGGAGGTGTCCAGCTCGACCTTCAGATCCTTGTTGTCGATGCAGTACTTGACCATGGCCTTGGCAGCCAGACGGCCTTCGGTGTGGGAACCGGAAGAGAACTTGTGGCCGGCAGCGCCAACGCCGTCACCGGCGGTGAACAGACCCTTGACGGTGGTCATGCCGCGATAGCCCCAGCTCCAGCCAGAAGGCAGGTGGGCGGGGATCTTGGCCTTGTCGGCGTGCAATTCCTCGGTCGGGGCGCCGACGTCGGTCGGGCCGGAAACCCAGATACCGCAGCAACCGGAGTGGGAACCCAGCAGGTAGGGCTCGGTGGGCATCAACTCGGAGTTCTTCTTCTCGGGCTCGACGTTCTCACCAACCCAGATACCGCACTGGCCGACGCACATGTCCAGGAAGTCTTCCCAGGCTTCGGCTTCGAGGTGCTTCACTTCGCGGGCGGACAGGGTGTCACGCAGCTTGCCGAGGGCGGTCACGGTATCCATCCAGATCGGGCCGCGGCCTTCCTTCATTTCCTTCAGCATGACGTGGTTACGCAGGCAGGAAGCGGGAACGGCAGCCTGACCGTACGGGGGGTACTGGTCCAGCATGGCCTTGTTCTTGGTCAGATAGTCTTCGCCGTAACCGTTGGTGGCGCGGGCCTTGAACAGCAGGAACCAGGCGCCGACCGGGCCGTAACCGTCTTTGAAACGGCAGGGCACGAAGCGGTTTTCCATCATGGTCAGTTCCGCGCCGGCTTCAGCAGCCATGGCGTAGGTGGAACCGGCGTTCCAGACGGGGTACCAGGCGCGGCCGGTACCTTCGCCCACGGAACGGGGACGGAAGATGTTCACGCAACCGCCAGCGGCCAGCAGGATGGCCTTGGCCTTGTAGACGTGCAGGGTGTGATTACGGGTGGAGAAACCGACAGCGCCGGCGATGCGGTTGCTGTCGTTCTTGTCGTTGATCAGCTTGACGATGAAGATGCGCTCTTCGATGCGACCCATGCCCAGGGCCTTCTTGGCGGCTTCAGCGACGATCCACTTGTAGGATTCGCCGTTGATCATGATCTGCCACTTGCCGGAACGCACGGGCTTGCCGCCGTCCTTCAGGGCGGGCAGGCCTTCGCCGATGGCGGCGGCGCCGTCATGACGCTCGCCGTTGGCGTCGGTTTTCCAGATGGGCAGGCCCCACTCTTCGAACAGGTGCACGGAGTCGTCAACGTGGCGGCCCACGTCATAGGCCAGGTCGTCACGGGTGATGCCCATCAGGTCGTTGGCGACCATGCGGGTGTAATCGGCGGGATCCTGCTCGGTGCCGATATAGGTGTTGATGGCGGACAGACCTTGAGCCACGGCGCCGGAACGGTCCATGGCGGCCTTGTCGACCAGCTTGATCTTCAGATCCAGGCCCATTTCCGCCTTGGCGGCATCGGCCCAGCGCATCACTTCATAAGCGGCGCCGCAACAGGCCATGCCGCCGCCGATCATCAGGATGTCGACTTCTTCCTGGATGACATCGGGATTTCCAAATTCAGCCATTTCGATTACCTCTTCTTTAACCGGATTACTTGCGGATCAGTTCGGCGGGGTTGCCGGAGCGGAAGCCACCCGTGACGTCCCGTGTGAACGAGCCGGTGACCTCGATATCGGCCAGCTTGGGCATGGGCTTGCCGCCGTAGCAGTCGATGGAACCCTCAGGGGTGGTCCGGATCGGGAACTTGAAGCGCTTCAGCACGCCGTTACGGAACTTGATGGTCCACATGATGGAGTCGGAACCACGCAGGGGCTGCACGGAGCCGCCCAGAGGCACGACGTCGGCATAGTGGCGGCATTCGATGGCTTGCTGCGGGCAGATCTTGACGCAGGAATAGCACTCCCAGCACTGCTCGGGTTCCTGGTTGAAGGCGCGCATGGCGTGGCCGGTATCGGAACCATCACGGTCCAGTTTCATCAGGTCGTGCGGGCAGATGTACATGCAAGCGGTCTTGTCCTGACCTTTGCAGCCGTCGCACTTGTCGGTACGGACGAACGTAGGCATTGATATCACTCCTTGTTAGCTAACAACCCGCGTGGTCTCCCACGCGGCCCATTCAGTAAAACCGAGCCCCACCTTGGCCGGGGGGCGTATCGCGAATCCGCTTCCGGCGGGCTCGGCATCCCAAATTCATGATGGGCGGGCCGAAGCCCGACCCGGCTTTATTACGCGGCGGAATGGCCCTTGAGTTCCACTTTGACGTTCTGCTCGGCAGTCAGGCCGGCGTAATACTTCTGCAGCACCTTGGCCACTTCGGGGCGGCTGAATTCGACCGGCAGATCCTGGCCTTCGGAGAGCATGGAACGCACCTTGGTGCCGGACAGCAGGATGCGGTCGTCCTTGGTGTGGGGGCATGTACGCTGGGAAGCCATGCCGCCGCACTTCTTGCACCAGAAGGTCCAGTCGATGTTCATGTTGACGGTTTCCAGGGAACCCTTGGGAATCTCGT
>CAZEOR010000368.1:0-3418 GCA_964513695.1 uncultured Thiobacillus sp. | reverse complement strand
GCAGTTCGACGACCGGGTTCAGGTGGGCGCCTACGTGGACAGCACCGCCTTCTCATTCGATCGGCGCCTGGCCTTCGCCGCCGCAGTCCTGCAGGCCGCGGACAGCGCTGCGAAGCATGCACTGTCCGGCCGCCGCACGGTGTTGATCGTCAAGCAGTTGAAGGGCGCCGGGGTGCACAAGGTGGGCGCCAAGGCCCACAACCTGTATCCCGCCGACACTCTGGATTCGGAACCCATCAGCGCGGGCCTCAAGCGCCGCGCCCTGAGCCCGGACGCCTGGCAATTGGTGCGCGACAACTTCTCCCGCGCCGGCGGCGGCCCCGCCGCAAAGACCGCCGTCACCGAGCGAGAACTGGACATCGTGCCCCTGCCGGAACTGCCCATCCGGGAATATGCGAAAGGCGACAAGCAGGTTCCCGCCACCGCCTTCGGCACCCTGGTAGCGGCCGTGGGCCAGTCCGACCCCTATTTCGTGGTGGCCAACGCGGACGGCAACGAAGCCAGCGCCATGGCCAACATCAATCAGGCCCTGAAGATCCGCCACCCGGTGGAGGACGCCCTCTACAACCAGGCCCCCAACGGCCAGGTCTACGAGCCCCTTAACGAGGACGCCTGCGCCGGTCTGGCCGCCGGCCTGGCCCTGTTCGGCGCCCGCTCGGTCTGGCTGTCCTACGAGAGCTTCGCCATCAACGGCTGGCCCATCGTCCAGACCGTGACCCAGGCCATGGCGGAACTGCGCCGCAAGACGCCGTCCTTCATCTGCATGTTCACCGCCGGTGCCCTGGAGCAGGGCCGCAACGGCTGGACCCACCAGCGCCCGGAAATCGAGAACTACTTCGCCGCGCAGATGCGCAACGGCAACGTCTATCCCCTGTTCCCCTGCGACGCTAACCAGATCCAGGCGGCCTACGAATGGGCCTTGAACACCCACAACAAGGGCATCGCCATCATCGCCTCCAAGAGCCCGCTGCCGGTCTATACGACCCTGGATCAGGCCCGGGCAGGCATCGAGAAGGGCGCGGTGACGCTGTACGAATCGGCTACCGGAGACAAGACCGTGGTGTTCGCGGTCACTGGCGACATGGCCCTGCTGCCGGTGTTCGAGGCCAAGGACAAACTGGAAGCCGAGGGCCGCAAGGTGCGCATCGTCTCCGCTGCCAATCCGCGCCGGCTGTACCGGCCCACGGACGTGGCCTGGGACACGGTGTCGGAGGCGGACGGCAATTTCATGGCAAACGCGGATTTCGACGCCCTGTTCGACGGCGACGTGCTGATCGGCGTCACCGGCGGGCCATCCGGCCCCCTGGAGCCGGTCCTGCTGCGCACCCGTGCGCCCCGCCGCGACGTGTTCGCCTGGAAGCGGGGCGAGACCACCGCCAGCGCGGGTGAGATCATGGCCTTCAACGGCATCACCGCCGAGGCCATGGTGACGCGGGCCCAGGCGCTGATTGGTTGAACGAAGAGTTCCCCACTTTCATAAAGGGGGGACAGAGGGATTTGCGGGCCTGGCCTTACGTAAGCGTCGCTAAATCCCCCCCAGCCCCCCTTTGAGAAAGGGGGGAGATCACCACCATCCGCGAGGTTCCAAGCCCATGACCGACACCAAGATCATCGTCCTCGACGACGACCCAACCGGCTCCCAGACGGTCCACTCCTGTCTGCTGCTGACCCGCTGGGATCCGGTCACCCTGCAACAGGGCCTGCTGGACGACGCGCCCCTGTTCTTCGTACTGACCAACACCCGGGGCATGGACGCGGCGCGGGCCGCCGTCGTCACCGGGGAGGTCTGCGACAACCTGAAGCTGGCCCTGGCGGACCTGGCGGCGGGCGGGCGGCGCATCCACACTATCCTGGTGAGCCGCTCCGACTCCACCCTGCGCGGCCACTACCCGGTGGAAACCGACGTCATCGCCGACAAGCTCGGCCCCTTCGACGCCCACTTCCTGGTGCCCGCCTTCTTCGAGGGCGGCCGCTTCACCCGGGACAGCGTCCACTACCTGATGGTGGACGGCAAGCCGACCCCGGTCCACGAGACCGAGTTCGCCCGGGATTCCGTGTTCGGCTACCGCTACAGCTACCTGCCGGACTACGTGGAGGAAAAGACCCGGGGACGGATCAAGGCGGACGAGGTGGACAGGTTTCTCATATCCGATATCCGCGCCGGAACCGGACTCCCCCTCCCCGCCCCTCCCATGAATGGGGGCGGTCCGAACCTCCTCCCCGCTGGCGGGGAGGGCGGGGGAGGGGAGAGCAACCCCACCCTGGCGGATCGACTCATCGGCCTGACCGGCAACCGCTGCTGCGTGGTGGACGCGGAAACCCAGGCGGACCTGGACCATTTCGCCGCCCAGGTGGAGGCCGCCACGGCCCGGGGCAAGCGCTTCCTGTTCCGCTCCGCCGCCAGCCTGCTCACCGCCCTGGCCGGGCTGCCGCCCCAGCCGGTGGCGGCCGAAGGCATGCGCGCCTACACACGGGGCGGTCGGCCCGGCGCGGTCATCGTCGGCTCCCACGTGAAGAAGACCACGGCGCAACTGGAGCGCCTGCTGGCCGAGCCCGGCGTGGTGGCCCTGGAGGTGGACGTGGACCGCGTCCTCCCGGACCGGGCGCGCCTGCTGGCCGACATCCTGGCCCGGGCCGCCGCCGCCCACGCCGCCGGCCTCACCCCGGTGGTGTTCACCAGCCGCGCGGAACGGCAGTTTCCCGACCAGGCCGAGCGCCTGGCCTTCGGCGAGGCCGTCTCCGCCTTCCTCATGGACGTGGTGCGCGGCCTGCCGCCCACCTTGGGCTTCCTGGTCGGCAAGGGCGGCATCACGTCCAACGACGTGCTGTCCCAGGGCCTGGCCCTGAGGACGGCGCGAGTGCTGGGCCAGGTGCTGGCGGGCTGCTCGGTGGTGCGCTGCCCGGCGGACCATCCCCGCTTTCCGGACCTGCCGGTGGTGATCTTCCCCGGCAACGTGGGGGACGAGGCCGCCCTGGCCACGGTGTATCGACGGTTCTCGGAGAAATCCACTCCGGGTGGCTCTGCCCGGCATAATCCACGGCATGAAGCCTGCCTTTCTCTCTGAACTGCGCGCGGCGCTGCCCGCCAGTGCCCTGCTGATCGAAGCCGAGGCCCTGCGCCCCTATGAATGCGACGGCCTGTCCGCCTATCGCCAGGTGCCCCTGGCCGTATGCCTGCCGGATACCCTGGAGCAGGCCCGGGCGGTACTGCGCGCCTGCAAGGCCCACGGTGTGCCGGTGGTGGCACGGGGCGCAGGCACCGGCCTGTCCGGCGGCGCCCTGCCCCTGGCCGATGGTGTCGTGCTGTCCCTGGCCCGCTTCAACAAGATACTGGAGATCGACCCGGCCAACCGCCTGGCCCGGGTGCAGCCCGGCGTGCGCAACCTGGCGATTTCCGAGGCCGCCGCGCCCCATAGCC
>CAZEOR010000367.1:0-3421 GCA_964513695.1 uncultured Thiobacillus sp. | reverse complement strand
GGGCGATGAGGGCCCGCCCCGCCAGCAGGGGGCCGCGAAAGCCCACCAGCAAGCTCCCGTCGGCGCCGAACTCCATGGCCTCGATGTTCAGCCCGCCTTCCTCCTTCACCTCCAGGATGCCCGCCGCCTCGGCCAGCACCGGATGGGCCGCCGTCAGGGCCGCTCTGAGCTCCCGCACCAGGCCGGGCGCCGCCATGCGATCCCCCTCCACGCGGAAGCGCACCAGCTTGTCGCGGGCCTTCTTCACCGCGCCGGAATCGGCCCGGGAATGGGACGTGAGGGCGTGGACATAACCCGCCGGATCCAGGGCCAGGGCCTCCAGGTCGTCCAGCTTCCACACCGCGTCGTCCGCATCCAGGGGCGGCAGCAGGGGCGCAGCCTGTACCTGGCCGTCGGCGGCGATGCTCACCAGGCTGAAGGGATGGGCCTTTTCATCTTCCACCACCAGGAACCGCCCGTCCGGCAACTGCTGGATGGCGGAAGGCTCGTAGAGGCCGGTGAGGGGAAGGAATTCGGGAAGGGTGTCAGTCATGGGATAGGCCGTTTATCCGCCGTTGTGCTTCTCGTCGCCGTGGGTCTCCGCCCGCAACTCCAGGTACCCCGTGGCCGGATCAAGCGCCCGCCTGAACGACCATCCGGGTGCCAACCCCACCACGATCTCCGCCGTGGTCCGCACCACGCAGCCCTCCAGCACATGTCCGCCCGTCACCGCCCCGGCCGCGTCGGCAACCGACATGTGCAGGTGCGGGCCATCCGGCCCCAACGTGCCGGACAGGGTCAGGATTTCGAAGTCCGCCTCCCGCTCCCACACCGTCTCAGCCCCCGCGAAGCGCAGGCGGACGCGGCACAGGCTGCCCACGGCGGAGAGGATGAAGCCGGCTTCAAAGTTTTGTTCGCGGGGCAATGTGATCAAGGCAGTGCGCAAATCGGCGCCGGGAAATAAGCGCAGGCCATGAATTGCGAGGAACATCGCCTATCCAGTCACGCGCCCAGCAACTTGAGCAACAGGTCGATCGTTGGCTCCTTCCCCCGCCCCGCCTCCAGGCACGCTTTCCCGAAGTGCTCGGCGTAGTTCTGGCTCAGAGTGGCGTCGTCCTTGACGTAAGGCGCCAGGCGCTTTTTCAGCGTCTTGCCGTTTCCGCTCGCAGGCTTGACAAGCAATCTCAGCATGACTGCATCAAAGCAAGGTTTCGAGGCCATCACCAGGATGCCCTTTTCCCTTGCCTGCTTTTCCACGGCTGGTGACCAGTCCTTGTCGGTATCCAGCATGGCGGCGACGGTATCGTAAGCCGCATTGGCACTCTGCTTGATCGCACAGTCGATCACGTTCATGGCCCCCTTGCCTCGGGCGTTCCTGATGGTGACCGCTAGTCCACAACCGCGCTGCACATAGAGTTGCTTAACGTGGGTCAGGAAGGCCACCTCGTGATACCCCTCCCCCACGATCAACAACGTCCGCTGAGCCTTCCAGATTGCCATGCCGCCTCAGTCGAACATCGGCACGGCGCCATAGGCGCCCGCCATGTACTTGGCGTAGAAATTGTCGTCGTTGCGGATGCCTTCCACCGCATCCATGCGGCTGGCCGTGCTTTCGCAATCCGCATTCTTCTGCACCAGCATCACCTGGGATTTGTGGATCAGATTCAGCACCTCCATGGCGTGGCAGGTGAACAGCAATTGCGCATGGTGGGGATTGGTAGCCGGGTTAGCGAACAAGTCTAGGATAGGTTCCATCATGTGGGGATGTAGGTCGTTCTCGAACTCATCGATCAGTGCGAGGCCACCGATCTCAAGGGCTTCCAGAAGACGCGCCAGCAAAACGAAAGCGCCCTGAGTACCGCTGGACTCCAAATAGAAAGGCAACTGGAACTCGGTGCCGTGGCTCTGGTGCATGCCGAATGCCCGCCAGACCTTCATCTCAGGCTCCTGGGGGTTGTTGGCCGGCACCTCCTGTAAGTTGACACCAGATAAACCCATATCCCAGGACACGAGCAGCCGATCCATACGCTCCCGCTGTTCAGGGTGGACTGAGAAATGCCGCGCCGCGACCTGCACAATTTGGTCACCCATGGGCACGCGGCCCAACACGTTGACATTGGTGACCACGTAATGGGCTGCCATACGCACGGCTAAAGGCACACCGAACTGGGCCGCCCAAGAGATCAACGAGACGTTCGGCCTCACCTTACGCGCCTCCTGGGCCGGTAGACCAAAATCCTGCTGCTTCACCGCATAGGATTTTGACTCGGCGTCCCAGTCACGCATGAACACATAGCCGAAGCGCTCCCGTTTCAGATAAAGGGCCTCATGCACTACTCGCTCGGGCGTGCAGCGCAACACGTAGCGCCACATCCTGCCGTCGAAATCCAGCGTGGCCTCGAACTCGCTGGGCTCATTCGGCATAGTGAAATGCGGCGTCACCGGAATCAGGGAGTCCGGTGGCTGTTGAAAGGAATGGCCGACAAACCAGCCCATGAATGCCACCGGCTTCAGCAGGGCTGTCTTGCCGCTGCCGTTGGGGCCGATGACGGCCATCAGCTTGGACACCCGCTCACCCGTCTCCGTCTCGGCCATCCAGTCGGTCATGGCCACCTTGCGGCCCAGGGTCAGGTCCACCTCCACCCGGTCGCGGAAGGACTGGAAGTTGGAAAAGGCATAGCTGTGGAGCACGGATACCGTCCTTAACTCATATAACAAACAAATTTCTGTTCATTCTATGAATTAAATTCGAGATTGCAACCCTGCTGGTTAGTGGCCTCTGTTCGGCGCGCGTGAACGGCGGTGCGGAGAATCAATGCCGGTGCAGGCGATTGAATTGATCCAGGCGGTCGCTGATGACGAACTGGATGATGGTCTTCAGCTCGTCGGAGCAGGATTTGAAGATCAGGAGGGGAAGCAGGTCGGGGCCACGGTGCAAGACAAGGTGGCCGATCAACTCGTCGATGAAGGATTGCGCGGCTTCCACCCCCGCGAAATCCAGAAGTACTTCGTTATCGCCGGAGAGCAGACGCTCCAGTTCCTCGCGCAACTGACGAGCGGAAAAGCGCGTACCAAAGAAACGCTGGTCGGTGGATTTCTCTTTTAGGAACAGGGATGTACGCATATCGGCCTCGCTGAAACCGAGTATCACGGTGATTGGTGATATCACCCGCACCCGGCTATGTTTTCCGGGTTGTCCTTGTCGCGGACGGCTTTCGTTTGCCGGCGGCCTGCTTCAGGGGTTTTGCCTCCCCGGGGGATGCGGGCGCTTTGTTCTCTTGCCCCGGAAGCAACTTGATCATCAGACGCGGGCCGGCGATCTCCCCGTCCTCCGTCGTTGCCATGAGGTGCTACATCTTGGGCTTCTCGATGACGAAAGGGGAAAAGACGATGGCCGTGCTGACGCTCTTTCGCGTCGCGCTTTCGTCCTGAATCCGGGCAA
>CAZEOR010000366.1:0-3426 GCA_964513695.1 uncultured Thiobacillus sp. | reverse complement strand
AATGGCTTCGAGTACGTTTTCAAGGTTATGAGCCGGCTCGCCCATGCCCATGAAGACCACCCTTTTCACGGCGCGCCGTGTGCGGGCGAGCACCACCTGTGCGACGATCTCGCCGCTGCCAAGTTGCCGTTGCAGCCCATCGCGACCGGTCATGCAGAACACACACCCCACGGCGCAGCCCACCTGGGTGGACACACACAGGCCGTCGCGGGGAAGCAGCACACTTTCCACGGTCTGGCCATCGGCCAATTTCACCAGCAAACGCGCGGAACCGTCCTGGCCGGGATATTCGCCCTGCAGGCAGGCCAGCGCGCTCAGGTCGGCGGTGAGGACGGGCAGCGCTGCGCGTACTCCCAGAGGCAGAAAATCTTCGGCCTTGCGGTAGCGAGTGTCCACGGAAACCCCTTGGGCCCAGGCTCGCAAAATGCGCTGTTCGTGACACGGCTTGGCGCCGTGGGCACGCAGGCGCAGGCGGATCTGGTCAACACGCATCCGATAGCCTGGATGGCTCAATGATCGCGGGAAACGAGATAACCCGCCTCCGGCAAATCACAGCGTTCCAGCCCGCCGAGAAACAGGCTGCATACCCGCCCCAGCCGGGCCCAATTGCAGGCCGCTTCGGAAAAGATGTCGATCAGAATCGTCAGCAGTTCGGCAGGAATGGCATCGGCATGATGGATGACAAGCCAGACCGGACCGGAACGCCAGGAAAGATCGCCTAAGCATTCCTCCAATGCATCCCAGTTTTCGCCGAAGTAATCAGGGAAATCCAGGGCTCGGCCAAGGGCAGCCAGTAGGCTGTGCTTGGCGCCAAGCGTCCGCCCGTCCAGGATGGGAACCAGTTCCACTGGAAGCGCCTCGGGCTGCATCCGTAGCAGATAGACGCCATTCAGGGCCGGCTCGAAGAGAATTTCTTGAAGATTCGGCATGGTTGGCCGCTACTCCCGGATGCGCTGGAATGACCGGTAATGGTCGGCGGTGTACCAGTATTCGGCAAGCTGTCCTGCGATGATGCGGCGCGCACCCCGGTCCCGCGAGCCTGGAGTGGGCACCGTGTATTCCCGATAATAGCCGCGATCCCGGCGCGGCAGCAGGCCTTCCCGGTTACCGAACACGCTGCCGTCCTTGGCATAGGGGAATGGACCACCCTGATGTATCAGGGCCAGGGTTCTGCGGGCTTCCGGCGGGAGCTGGGCAACGGCGACTTCACCGCTTTTCCCGGACTTACCAACACTCCAGAATGCCTGCCCGACACCGACCAGCAGGGTCAGCCCGAGAATGACCAGCGCGAGTCGGCGCGGCAGGCTCATTCAGATCACCTAGTCGTCGGCGTGTCTAGCGATGTAAGCCTTGATGGCCGCTGTATCCGGGTCCATGGTCACGACCCGGTGCGGCAGGTCTTCCAGGTTTTCCAGGGGCGCAGGACGCTCAGGACGCATGCCCAGGGCTTCCCGGATGGTGTCCTCGAACTTCGCCGGCAGCGCGGTTTCCAGGCAGATCATGGGGATGCCGGCTTGCCGGTGTTCCAGACCCACTTTGAGGCCGTCGGCCGTGTGGGTATCGATCATGGTGGCGTACTTTTCCCAGGCCAGGCGGATGGTGGCCACACGGTCGGCATGGCTGCTGCTGCCGGAGACGAAACCGAATTCCGGCACCTTGGCGAACAGGCCATCGTCGTTGAGATCGAAGCTGTCACCGCTCTCCACCACCTTCCACAGATCGGCCACCTTGGCGTAGTCCCGGCCTGCCAGATCGGCGATGAAGCGCTCGAAGTTGGAGGCCTTGGAGATGTCCATGGACGGGCTGGAGGTGTGCAGGGTCTGGGCGGCGGTGCGGGGCCGGTAGACGCCGGTGCGGAAGAACTCGTCCAGCACGTCGTTCTCGTTTGTGGCCACCACCAGCTTGGCGACGGGCAGGCCCATCATGCGGGCGATGTGGCCGGCGCAGACGTTGCCGAAGTTGCCGGAGGGGACGCAGAAGCTGACCTGCTGACCCTCGTTCTCGGTAGCGGCAAAGTAAGCCTTGAAGTAGTAGATCACCTGGGCGGCGATGCGGCCCCAGTTGATGGAGTTGACCGCTCCGATGCGGTATTTCGCTTTGAATTCAAGGTCATTGGAGACATTCTTCACAATGTCCTGGCAGTCGTCGAACACCCCGCGCACGGCGATGTTGAAGATGTTGGCGTCCTGGAGGCTGTACATCTGGGCCTGCTGGAAGGGGGTCATGCCGTGCTCCGGCGAAAGCATGAACACGCGCACGTTGTGCTTGCCGCGCATGGCGTACTCGGCGGCGGAGCCGGTGTCGCCGGAGGTCGCGCCCAGGATGTTGATGTCCTGGCCGGCCTTGTCCAGGGCGTACTCGAACAGGTTGCCCAGGAGTTGCATGGCCATGTCCTTGAAGGCCAGGGTGGGGCCGTTGGACAGTTCCAGGATGAACAGGCCGTCTTCCAGCTTGCGCAGCGGCGTGATCTGGCTGAAGTCCGAATCGGGACGGCCGTGGCCGTAGGCTTCGACCGTGTAGGTCTTGTCCACCAGGGCCTTGAGATCGGCGGCCGGGATGTCGTCCACCAGCCGGGACAGGATGGCGAAGGCCAGAAGCCGGTAGTCCATGTTCCGCATGGCCGCGAGGTCGGCGGCATCGAAATGCGGGTAGGTCTTGGGCAGATACAAGCCGCCGTCCGGCGCCAGGCCGCCCAGCAGGATTTCCGAGAAGCTCAGGGCGGGGGACTGGCCCCGTGTGCTGACGTATTTCATATGAGGTCTCGCGACGGCATGCGTTATGGCTTTAGGAGTGAGCTCCTACAACGAGAAATCAGCCCTTCAGTTCTTCCAGGCGGATGCGGGTCACCTTGCCGGCGATGCTGTCCAGGGCCTCGATCCTGGCGATGGCGGTGTTGACGGACTTTTCCAGGGCCACATGGGTAAGCAGGACGATGTCGGTCTGGTCTTCGCCCTCGTCCGGCTCACGCTGGAGCATGGCATCGATGGAAATCTCCAGGTCGGCCAGGATGCGGGTGATATCGGCCAGCACGCCAGGTTTGTCCAGGGCGCGCAGGCGCAGGTAATAAGCCGTTTCCACCTCGTCCATGGGCAGGATGGGCAGGTCGGTGAGCTGGTCCGGCTGGAAGGCCAGATGGGGCACCCGGTGCAGCGGGTCGGCGGTATGCAGGCGGGTGACGTCCACCAGATCGGCGATGACCGCGCTGGCGGTGGGCTCGGCGCCGGCGCCCTTGCCGTAGTAGAGGGTGGCGCCGACGGCGTCGCCCCAGACCAGCACCGCGTTCATGGCGCCCTCCACGTTGGCGATCAGGCGCTTGGCCGGCACCAGGGCGGGATGCACGCGCAGTTCCACGCCGCGTGCCACACGCTTGGTGATGCCCAGCAGCTTGATGCGGTAGCCCAGTTGCTCGGCGTACTTGATGTCGGC
>CAZEOR010000365.1:0-3443 GCA_964513695.1 uncultured Thiobacillus sp. | reverse complement strand
GTCAATTCCCTGCATCAGATCCAGCTTGGCGACCTTGGCGGGGTCGGTTTCACCGTTGACGTTGACGATATTGAGCTTGCCCTGACCTTGTTTCATCTCGTTCTTGAAGTCGTAGACGGCGCCCATCACTGTCAGATGGCCGCTCATAACCTCTGCCTCGAACTTGCCCATGGCCAGGCGCACCTGGTTGTTCACGTTCTGCTTGACACTGTTGAGGCCGGCATCTCCCTTGGCGATCTGGATGCTGTCCAACTCCCGCTGAATGCTGGCGGATTCCTTGCCGTAGTCGCCGGAAGCCGCCTTGATAGCGCCGCATGCCACGTGTCCGACGATCAGCAACAGGGGTGTGTGCAGATGGTGCACGCCGTACTCCACCGAACCCTCCGCCGTGGAAATCTGGTTGCCGATGTTGCGGATCATGAACAGATCCCCGTCCGGGCTGGCATCCAGGGCATGGGTATGCACCCGGGAGTCGGAGCAGGTCACCACGGTGGCGCGGGGATGCTGGCTATCCAGGAAGGGCTTGAAATGCTCAGGCCCGTGGGTACGCACGAAATTACGGTTACCCTGCACGATCTCCCGCACGATGTCCTTGGCACCGCCGGATGCCTGCTTGTCGCCGAGACTGGCGGCGTACTCCCGCATGACTTCCTTGACGATGGCGCGGATTTTTTCCTTTTCAGCCTCGCTGGCGGTGGACGATATAGTGGCTGCATCCGCCGCGAATGCGCGGAAGGAAGCGGTTTGCAAAGTGAAAAAGGTCAGGCAGCAGCCCAGTACAGCCAGCCAAACGGAACGTTTCATCTGTCACCCCTCGAAGAAAAAATTGTAACCAAATATCGACGAACGAGCCGGAAACTTCAGGTTTTGGCTAAATGACGGACACAGCGAAAGACTTCAATCCCTGCCCGAGCGCCAGATGGCGTAGAGGATCCAGACGCTGTTGAAGAAAGCCACGACGAAACCCAGCAGGCCGAACAGGGGCAATCCGAATAGCGCTGGCCCGCCCTGCACGGTCATGATGATGCTGGACCCCACCACCAGAGAGGCGGTGAGCACGCCCATGGTGAGCCGGTTGGCGGCCTGGTTGAGTTGCAGGCCGAAATGATCCAGGCGCTTGAGATCCAGGTCCACCCGCAGACGTCCGCGGCGCGCCATGCGAAAAAGGCGAGCCACATCACGGGGCAGCCCCACGACGATCTCGGCCATTTCTTTGAAACCCCGTCGCGCGCGCCGGGCCAGGGCCTGGGGCGAGTAGCGAGCCTCCATGACCTTCTGAACGAAGGGCGTCAAGTGGTCCACCATGTGGAAATCCGGGTCCAACTGGTGCCCCAGCCCTTCCAGGGTAATGATGGCCTTGAACAGCAAAGTCAGATCGGGCGGCAGGGACAGGTGGTTGTCGCGCATCACCGCGGTGACCTCGCTTAGCAGGGCACCGATTCGGATGTCCTTCAAGGTCAGGTTGTCGTAGCCGAACACCATCTCGGAAATATCGTAGGCCAAACGTTCCTCGTCGATTTCCACGTCGCCGGACCAAAGGGTCAGCACATTGAGCATGCCGGCTTCATCCTTGTGGATGAGCGCTTCCAGGAAATCGATGAGTTGATCCCGGCGCGTGTCGGTGATGCGGCCCACCATGCCGAAGTCCAGGAGTCCCAGCCGATTGCCGGGCAGGTACACCACGTTTCCGGGATGGGGATCGGCATGAAAATAGCCGTCTATCAGGATCATCTTGAGTACGGCATCCGCGCCACGGGCAGCCAGAACTTTCAGATCGAATCCTTCTGTGCGGGCACGCGCCATTTCGGTACCGGGAACCCCGACCAACTCCTCTTGGACATTGACAGCCTCGGAACAATATTCCCAGTAGACCCGAGGAATATGCACTGTCGCGTCATCCTTGAATCTTTCGGCAAAGGATTCGAGATTGCGCGCCTCCTTCACCAAGTCGAATTCCCGCAGCAGGGACCGCTTCAACTGGCCTACGATCTGGACCGGCTGGTAGCGGCGGATGTCCGGCATCTGCAATTCCATGATCCGGGCCAGATGGTTCAGGATGCGCAGATCGGCCTCTATCTTGGGCAAGATGTCGGGGCGCCGAATCTTCACGACAACCGGTGTGCCATCGGGGAGACGGGCGCGATGCACCTGGGCGATGGAAGCTGCGGCAAAGGGTTCAATATCGAAATCCGTGAATATTGTTCCTACCGGCCCGCCCCAGATGATTTCCAGACTCGGCCTGAGACGTTCGAACGGAACCGGCGGCACCTTGCTGTGCAGTTTTTCGAACTCCGTGATCCAGGAAGGGGGAAAGACGTCCACCCGTGTTGCCAGGATCTGGCCCAGTTTGACGAAGGTCGGGCCCAATTCTGTCAAAGCCAGACGAATGCGGATCGGTAAATCGAGCTGGGCGACCTCACTGGAGGTCTGCCAATGCAACAAGCGCCCAGCCCGTTCCAGCAGATGGGAAATCCCCAGGATGCGTACCACATCCCCCCATCCATAACGGATCAAAACAGAGGATATCTCGTGCAGGCGCGGAAGATCCCGCACCATGGACAGGGTTTCGCGCAACATCTGCGGGAATTACTTGCGCTTGGCGTCGATACTGTCAGCCAGTCCGCGCAGTATCCCGGAAGCCACGGAAGAAAGACGTCCCCGTGCCTCCTCTGCGGTGGCCAGAGTATCTGCGCCTGAACCCGCCGCGATTCCAACCATGCTGCGGTTCAATTTCTCCATGACGGCCCGGACCTGGGTACCGGTATCGGTGCCCGTGCGCGCGAGATGCATACCCAAGTCGGCGAATTCACCCTTGAGCCAACCCTGAGTCTTGTCCGACGCTTCCTTGATGGTGGTGAGAAGATCTTCCTCCAACCCCTTCACGGCATCGACGGTGTCTTTCATGTCCGTCGCCGCAAAGCGGTGGCCCATGCCCCAAGCTTCCTCCATAGCCATCTGCACCGCGTAGACCGAACGTCCTACCGCCTCGTCCATGCCCCTTACCGCTTCGCGCAACGCCGTGCTTGCCTGGTTGCCCCGCTCGACCAAACCATCGCCAACCCCCGCAAGGGTGTCGCGCATGACGTCCCGCATCGCGGCTGGATCAGCCTGATGATCCACCAGTGCCTTCATCACAAGTGCACGGACTCGCTCGCGCAACAAGGACTCATCATCAGCAGCGGCCCGAACGCTATCAGTAATTTCCTGTTTATTATCAACGGACATGGCACATCTCCTTCATGTTGATTATGAACACTTACATTACCATAGTAGACAAGCTTGTCGGTTTGATGGCCTAATCGCGCCACTTTTTGTGTCAAATTTTTCGACAACCCGCCTGCATGCGCCTACTGTCGCGTCGTTTTTCATTACTTGCCCTGCTGATCTCCGCCCTCGGCCTGGCCATGCCCTCGCCCGCGAGTGAAACCGATGCCGATGCGGGC
>CAZEOR010000364.1:0-3448 GCA_964513695.1 uncultured Thiobacillus sp. | reverse complement strand
TCACCGAGCGGGTGCATCCGGGCGTGCTGGTGCTGCACGAAGGCGCCTGGCTGGACCTGGACAAGGACGGCTGGGACCGGGCCGGCAACCCGGACTTCCTCACCGACGACGCCCCCAGCCCCGCCGGCGCCTTCTCCTACAACAACGCCCAGGTGCGCATCCGCAAGACGGACAAGGAACACCGCCCCGGCTGGGACAAGCTGGCCACGTCGCGCGCCCATGTGTTCCGCCGCGACAACTGAGAGGAAAGAGGAATCCGCCATGGCTGAAGAAGAAAAGGACCTGGACAAGATCAAGCAGGCGGTAAAGCGCCGCAAGAAGGAGGTCTACACCCCGGTGGTGCCCGAGATGCAGCTGGGCTTCATCCACCACAATGTGGACTGCATCGGCTGCCGCGCCTGCGAGATCGCCTGCAAGGACAAGAACGGCCTGGCACCGGGGCCCCGCTTCCGCCGCGTCATGTACGTGGAAGGCGGCAAGTTCCCCGAGGTGTTCGCCTACAAGGTGAACATGTCCTGCAACCACTGCGCCGAGCCCGCCTGCCTGCCCACCTGTCCCACCGGCGCCATCTTCAAGCGCAAGAAGGACGGCATCGTCGATATCGACTCGACGCTGTGCATCGGCTGCCGCAAATGCGAGGCCGCCTGCCCTTACGGCGCGCCCCAGTTCATCCCGGAGCAGAACGTCGTCTCCAAATGCAACATGTGCGTGGACGAGATCGACGCCGGCCGCAAGCCCTACTGCGTCATGGCCTGCATGATGCGGGTGCTGGACATCGGCCCCATCGACAAGCTGTGGGCCGGCGAGCATCCCACCGCCGCCCTGGGCGCCGGCGAGAAGACGGTGAAAGCGGTGAAGAACCTGGCCGACCCGGAACTCACCAAACCCTCCATCGCCTTCGTGCCCCACAGCAAGGGACGGGTCGAGTGACGGACAACCCGAAGGAGACCCGCGACATGCCCGATCATCCCACCCTGGACCAGTTCCGCGCCGCCGTGGCACAGGACCTGGCCTTCCTCGCCGCCCTGCACAACGCCGAACTGGACGATGCCCTGCTGGCGCGGCTTATCCAGGCCGATTTCCCCCGCGGCCTGGGCCTGCGCCTGGAAAGCGGGGAGGGCGTGGCGGCCCGGGAATTCATGGCCCTGGCCATGGCCGAACTGGCCCCACCCCTCACCCTCGCCGCGCGGGACGAGCTGGCGGCCGACTACGCCGCCATATACCTGACCTACGCCCTGCATGCCTCCCCCTGCGAATCCGTGTGGCTGGACCAGGAGAACCTGGCCATGCAGGCGCCCATGTTCCAGGTGCGCGAGTTCTACCGCCACCACCGGCTGGCCGCCGCCGACTGGCGCACCCGGCCGGACGACCATCTGGTGCTGGAACTCCACTTTCTCGCCTGCCTGCTCCAGGACGAGCATCCCCAGGCCCTGCCCGAAGCCGCCCGCTTCCTGGACGATCACCTGCAGCGCTGGCTGCCCCTGTTCGCCCGGCGCGTCTCGGCCCGTTGTGCCACGCCCTTCTATGCCGGCGCCGCCCGCCTCAGCGCCGCCTACTGCGACGAGCTGCGCGACCTGCTGGCCGGCCTGCTGCGCACGCCCCGGCCCAGCGCCGCCGAAGTGGAAGCCCGCATGCAGCCCCGGCCGCAGCCCGGCGCGGCGCCCCTGACCTACATGCCCGGGGCGTCGCCGTCCTGGTGATCAACCCTGTTACGATTCCCTTCCCCAACCCAAGGAGACAACATGAAGCACGCCCCCATCGCCCTGCTGGGCCTCACCATCGCCGCTTTCACCTTTACCGCCGGCCCGGCCGGCGCCAGCGAGGAACTGGCCAAGAAGAGCGGCTGCGTCGCCTGCCACGCGCCCGACAAGAAAGTCGTCGGCCCTTCCTGGCATGACATCGCCGCCAAGTACAAGGGCGACGCCAAGGCCGCCGACACCCTGGCCGCCAAGGTCAAGGCCGGCGGCAAGGGCGTCTGGGGCCAGGTGGCCATGCCGCCCCAGGCCCAGGTCAAGGATCCCGACCTGAAAGCCATCCTGGGCTGGGTACTGTCCCGCTGAGGAATTTCGGGGCGCCGGCATGGCCGGACATCCCGCCGTCGATCCCGGCCGCTGCGTCCATTCCCGCATCGAAACCGCCAGTTGCCAGGCCTGTGTCCGGGTCTGTCCGACCCGGGCCTGGCGGTTGGACGATGACGGCCTGAACCTGGACGAAGCCGCCTGCGACGGCTGCGGCCTTTGCGCCGCCGCCTGTCCGACCGGCGCAATCAGCGGCTTGGCAGACGAACCCGCCCGCCGCCGGGTCGCCGGCCGCGAAGCCTTGCTGGCCGCCTGCGACCAAGTTCAACCTGAACCCCGCGCAGGCCGGCTGCCCTGTCTGCACGGCATCGGCCTCATGGCTTTGCTGGAAGCCTGGCGCCAGGGCCGGCGCGTCTGGCTGGTGGCCTCGGGCGATTGCGCTGCCTGCCCCCGGGGCAAAGGCGAACGTCTGGAGCAACGCATCGAACACCTCAACGGCTTGTTCCAGGACCGTGGCCTCGCTCTCATCCACCTGCGCCGCCTGGGCGCCGGCGGACTCGCCGCCCTGCTTGCCACGCCGAACGAAAACCGGGCCGATACCCCGCCGGACGGGGAAAGACGGCACTGGCTCGGCCTATTCGCGCGGAACGCCGCCGCCGGCGGAAGCCGGCAGGCGCCCGCCACCCCTGGCGCCTACTTCACCGGCAAAGGCCCGCTGCCCTGGACCCTGAGCCTGGACCCCGCCGCCTGCGTCGCCTGCCACGCCTGCGTCCGCGTCTGCCCCACCGGCGCCCTCAGCAGGCAAGACCTGGCGGAGCCTCCCCACGGCGGCCCGGACAGCCTCTACTGCCTGGACCCCGCCCGCTGCACCGGCTGCCACCTCTGCCGGGACGTCTGCGAACATGACGCCCTCTACCTGGCCCCCTGGTCCCGCCCCGCCCAGGACACCGTCTACCTGCGCGCCAAGCTCTGCCCCGCCTGCGGCACCCGCTTCCACTATCCCGCCGCCCGGCTCCACCCGCCCAAACAATGCTGGGTCTGCGCCGGCGCCAAACCGGCGGGGCGGCTGTATCAGGTCATGGAGTAGGCGAGGGTGGCTTCGAAACAGGCTCAACGTAGGCCCGCAAACGGCCAGAAGCTGCCGATCGTGAAGCGGCTCCAAAGCAGCCGCCGAGCCAAGGCTCCGCAGCAACCCGACGTCATCAGTCCGTACTATCATCGCAAGAGCGGACATTCTTTCTGGGATGAATAATTGTTTTATGTGTAAGGAGTGTACTTAGGCCGATAGGGGAGATAGGTGGGGGATTGGCAATCCCTGTGACGCTTGTTGCCTCTGTAGCCCTTCTGCTGGTCTTGTTGCGATACATCAGTATCAATTTGATTTCATCGGATCAATACAACATTAAGGAGGTGTCTATGGCTCAAACATT
>CAZEOR010000363.1:0-3449 GCA_964513695.1 uncultured Thiobacillus sp. | reverse complement strand
AGCAACACCTTGCCGTCGCCGGATTCGAAGCGCTCGATGTGGTTGGCGCTGCTGGCATACCAGTTCTTCACCAGGGACTTGTCCGAAGTGCCGATGATCTGAGCTTCCAGGTCGTTGCCTAGATGCCTGAACCAGATCTGGTCGCTGGCGATGTCGGCCCCGAAGCGGGCGATGTCGAGGTTGCCGACGGTGCTGTCGCTGTCCGTCCAGGTGTCCGAACCGTCGCCTCGGTTGAACAGATAGATGTCGTTGCCGGCCTGTCCCTGGAGGGTGTCGTTGCCCGTTTCCCCTGACAGCGTGTCGTTGCCCGAGCCGCCATCCATCCAGTCGTTGCCAGCACGCCCGTACAGGGTGTCGTCGCCGCCGTTGCCGGAAATGCTGTTGTCACCCGCGCCCCCATACAGGAAATCACCGCCTGTGTTCGAACCGCTGATGTTTTCGATATTCAGGAGCGTATCCGTGCCGGCGTAGCCACCGGTCGCTGTGCCGGCGGCGAGATCCACGATGGCGCCGGAGGAGGCGGAGTAGAAATCCACGCTGTCCGTTCCGGCACCGCCGTCCAGGAGGTCATTGCCGGCATTGCCCTGGAGCCGGTTGTTGTTGGTGTCGCCCACCAGGACATCATCGTAGTTGGAACCCCAGAGCCCTTCCACGCCGGTGAACGTATCGCCTTGGGCGTATCCACCCGTGGCTTGGTTGAGTGACAGGTTGACATTCACGGCTTGGTCGGAACTGCCGAAGGTCACGTAATCACCGGTGCCATCGCCGCCGTTGATCGCGTCCGCGCCGGCACCACCGTCCAACCAATCATTACCCGCGCCGCCATCGATAGTGTCGTTGCCGATTGCGCCGGCAATCGAATTGTTGCCGGCATCGCCCACCAGGACATCGTTGTAATTCGAGCCCCGCAGGTTTTCGATGGCGATGAAGCTATCTCCTTGTGCATGTCCCCCGGAGGCCTGGTTCAGGGCCAGGTTTACGTTCACCGCTTGGTCCGATCCGGTATAGGCCGCGCTGTCACCGGTACCGTCGCCGCCATTGATCACGTCCGCCCCGGCACCGCCCTCCAACCAGTCGTTGCCCGCGCCACCGTCGAGGGTGTCGTTGCCGTTTCCACCGCTGAGGGAATTGTTGTTGGCATCACCCGTCAAGGCATCGTTGTAACTGGAGCCTTCCAGGTTCTCAATGCCGGCCAGGGTATCGCCCTGGGCATGGCCGCCGGAGGCTTGGCCCAAGGCCAGATTGATGCTGACCGCCAGATCAGAACCGGAATAAACGGCGGTATCGCCGGTGCCGGTACCGCCACTGATTGAATCCGCCCCAGTGCCACCTTCCAGCCAATCGTTGCCGGCGCCGCCATCGATGGTGTCATCGCCCGCGCCGCCGTAGAGGGAGTTGTTATTCGCGTCGCCCATGAGGACATCGCCGTAATTCGAGCCCCGCAGGTTCTCGATGCCACTCAGGAGATCGCCTTGGGCGTGTCCGCCGCTACCCTGGCCAATG
Organism: uncultured Thiobacillus sp.; assembly: GCA_964513695.1. Taxonomy (GTDB): domain Bacteria; phylum Pseudomonadota; class Gammaproteobacteria; order Burkholderiales; family Thiobacillaceae; genus PFJX01. Next base: position 1,946 of record CAZEOR010000363.1, on the reverse strand, counting down.
GCCAGATTGACGTTCACGGCCTGGTCGGAACCCCCATAGGAGGCCAAGTCGCTGGCACCGTCTCCCCCGTTGATCGTATCCGCCCCGGCACCGCCTTCAAACCAGTCGGTGCCGCCCAGGCCAAGCAGGGTGTCGTTGCCCGCGCCGCCGCTCAGGGAATTGTTGGCATCGTTGCCGGTAATGGCGTTGTCGCCGCTGTTGCCGGCGCCGCTGATCGCCGATGAGCCGGTGAGAACCAAGTGCTCGAAGTCGGCCGAAAGGGTAAAGCTGATCGCGCTGCGCACGGTATCGATTCCCTCGTTGGCGCGCTCCCAAAGGCTCTTGCCACTGCTGTTCACGATGTAGAGGTCGTTGCCCTGATCACCCTGCATCACGTCGTTGCCCGTGCCACCGTCCAGGGTGTCGTCGCCGGCGCCACCCAACAGGGTGTCGTTGCCCGCGCCGCCCGTTAGCACGTTGTTGCCGGCATTGCCCATCAGCAGGTTGTCCAGGGCATTGCCGGTGCCGTCGATGTTGGCGGACCCCGTGAGGAGCAGATGTTCCACATTGGCGCCCAGGGTCTGGCCGATGCTGGAACGCAGGGTGTCGATGCCGTCGTTCAGGGCCTCGGCCACCGTGTCGCCGATGTTGTCCAGCACGTAGGTGTCGTTGCCGAAGCCGCCAGCCATCTGGTCGACGCCGCTGCCGCCGTCCAGGGTGTCGTTGTCGGCGAGGGTAAAGCGCAGGGCGCCATTGGAATAGACCGTCTCGCCCTGCGTGCGCAGGTTCTGGCCATCAAAGGCGGCGGCCCCCGTGCCCTGGTCGTAAAACACGCCATTGTCGGTGGCATTCCAGGCTTGGCCGTTGACTACGATCTTCTGCACGTAAAGGTTGCGGTCTTCACCCCCTGCCGCGTTCGTGGCGTCGTTGGTGAAGACCACGTCGATCTTGCCCGCGGCCATGCCCAGCTTGCTGGGATCAATGGTATAGGCGGTGTAGCCGGCGGCATTGACGGTGAATTCCTGGATCAATACGCCTTCCACGTACACCTGCATGATGGGGTAGCCACCCTGCACCGGCGTGCCCTTGGCATACACCACCAAACTGCTGACAGCGGTGCTGGTCGGTGCGGCCATCGCGCTGCCCGTGAGGGTGTCGTCGCCAGCGCCACCGGTGAGCGTGTTGCTGCCGCTGTTGCCGGTGAGGATATTGTTGGCACTGTTGCCGGTGCCATTGATGGCTGCCGTACTGGTGAGAGTGAGATTCTCCAGGTTCAGACCCAGGGTCCAGGCGATGGAGGACTCCACGGTGTCCGTGCCCTCGTCTAGGTTCTCAGTGACGGTGTCATTGGCGTTGTCCACCACGTAGGTGTCATCACCCAGACCGCCGGCCATGGTGTCGTTGCCAGATTGGCCGTATAGGGTGTCATCTCCCGCGCCGCCATCCAGGGTGTCGTCGCCCTCGCCGCCCGCCAGGAAGTCATCGCCGCCATGGCCGTACACCAGATCGGTGCCGCCACCGGCCATGACGAAGTCGTAGCCCTCGCCGCCGTGGATGAAGTCGTTGCCGACGCCACCAGTAAAGTCGTCGCCAAAGATGTAGTTGTCGCCCGCACTACCGCTGATGGTGTCGTTACCCGCGCCACCCCACAGATAAGCAAGGTTGCCTGCCGTGGTTTCCGCGATCAGGATGTCGTTGCCCGAGCCGCCCTGGGCCGTGTCGCCGTCTCCGGCGTACAGGGTGTCGTCACCATCCAGACCAGAGAGCAGGTTGACGGCGCCGTTGCCGCGCAGCGTGTTGCCCAGTTCGTTGCCAGTGCCGTTGATAACAGTAGAACCGGTGAGTTCGAGATTCTCGACATTGGCGCCCAGGGTCCAGGTGATGGAACTCTGGACGGTATCGGTGCCTTGACTTGCACTCTCGGTGACCACGTCACCGCTGTTGTCCACCACGTAGGTGTCGTTGCC